>PMNN01000287.1 GCA_003161815.1 Methanobacterium sp.
TGATCAATGCTTTATATAAAGAATATTATTTAATCGTGACGATATTCCAAAAAAAAATTTAGGTTGAATATTTCTTTTCAGATATTTAAATTCTTGTAATTTTAAAAATCATTTAACAGAAAAATGAGTTACCAAAAAAAATAAATAAATAAAATTGACTTTTACTGAAATTTCACTTAAGAATCATCTTACTGGTATTACATGTAACTGTTTAAATTTAACAATTTTTTTTAATAAAATTTTAAGTTTAAAAATAAATTTTAACTTCTATATATTCTGGTTAAGGAAGTTTAATTTAAGTTTTTAAGCGTTTTATGTATTATTCGCTTATTATTAAGGTTGCTAGAGTGAATTTTTTTTGAATATTTTAGAGGATTTTCAAACATTATCACTATTTTTTTTATCGAGAAAATTTGATGGAATATAATACGAATACTACGGTTAATGGAGTATTTAATTTGTCTCTCATTCATATTGATTATATAAATAAGATGTTTTTTCTTAAGGCTAAAATTTAATAATGAATAAATTCTAGAAATGTAATTAAAGGTATTTTATCAAATTTTTGTTGAAGTTTGATTATAAAAGGAGTAATAGTAAATGGATGTAGTCGTTGAATTAGGTAAAATTATTAACCTCCCTAAAGAAGAGCTTATAGCTAAAGGCATGCTTGCATTTATAGAAAAAGAGATTAGGTTGGCAGAATTAGATATTGCAGATCTTCGTGATAGATATGATGTAACTAATAAAGAAGAGTTATTTAATAGAATAAAAACTAAAGAGATAGAGAGCCATCCCGCTTGGGAAGATTATATCATCTGGAAAAACAAAGAAGAATACATTGATGAGCTTAAAGAGAAATTAAAGGTTATCCGGTGAATTTTATTGTATCAATTATATTTGGAACTTAGTTTTATTGCTGAGGAAGAATTTAGTGATATTGTGATTTCAACAAGATTCATTGGTGGAAAGGCATCTTTACCTAATAAATTACGTTTATACTTCTTTGACGGAAGCTTCTTGGATGTTTGGCTTTCCAAGGATGGTGATTATTCATATCATTGGGAGCATAGAGCTCAAAGAGGTTTGTTACACCGATGGGACAATGCACCTGATCATTCTGAATTAAATACATTTCCTGAACATTTCCATGATGGATCTGATAAAAATGTAAAGGAGAGTAGTTTAAATCAGGATTCGGTAAAAGCGGTTAGATATGTACTTAATTTTATTAGAAATAAATTGAAAAACTTTTAGAAAGACTATAAAAAGAATAATAGGAGAATAAAATCTTTCTATTTTATCGAGTTATGAAAAAATATGAGTTAAATTAATTGAAGAGAAATGTTAAGGTAATGTATTAGGAAAAAATAATTCATAAAAAAACAGAATAATATTGAATTGTGTTGGAGGTTCCCTAAATGAAAAGCGCATTTACTGCAATATTCGAGAAAGTTGATGACTGTTATGTGGGGTATGTTGAAGAACTTCCAGGTGTTAATACTCAGGGTAGAACACTTGAGGAAGTACGTGAGAATCTTTGTGAAGCCCTCGAGTTGATTTTATTATCCAATAGGGAAATAACCGATAAAGAATTACAAGGCAAGAACTTTATTCGCGAAAAGATTAAAGTTGATGTTTGAATGAAAAGGCGAAAATTAATTCGTCATTTGGAAAAGCATGGCTGTGAATTTCTTCGAGAGGGTGGAAAGCACACAGGGTCCAGAATTTAGTGTGGTTTATTTTTTATGAACTTTTATTTGAAACTTCAAGTAGAAATGAATATAATTTGTGAGGATTTGGATGATTTAATGGGGGATACTAATAAGTATATGGATCAAAACATTCGTTAAATAATATTAAATTTTGTTTAACCTTATCTGTTTTTATCTGAAAATATTGGTTCGGTATAAATTCGGGTTTTAACGAAGTATTATTAAGATTTTAAGCGTTTTATATGTTATTTACTTTATTAACCCTTTTAAATAGATGTTTAAATTTTTTTTTATATGTGGATAATTTAGGAACTCTATTTATATATAAAATCAACATAAATTTAGTTATGAAATATATGATAATATTGGAAAAGGAAAAAGAAGGGGGTTATTCTGCTCAATGTCTCGAACTTCCGGGTGCAATTAGTCAAGGAGAATCTAAGGAAGAAGCCATTGAGAATATAAAAATAGCCATAGAACTTGTGTTAGAAACACTTAACCAGGAAGTAAGGAGGTTAGGTGAAACCGTCGAGATTTCTAAGGTGGAATTGAGTGTCTAAATAAACTTCCCACAGTTTCTGGAAGAAACGCTGTCAGAGCGTTTGTAAAAATTAGGTTTTAAGGATTGGATATGGGTAAAGGTGACCCTAATAGTGTTTACAGAAAGATCATCGGGTATTTTCATGTTCCGTTGCATAAAAACTATTAAGATAAGGAACATTTGCGAAAAATTCTTAAAATAGTATATTTGCTGTAGATGAATTTAATGAGATTTATAATAAATAATTGAGAATGAATAGACTGTCCTTTTTTATAATAAACTGTAGTAAGGGGGGGAATAATGGATTGTTTATGTATTCAGCGTCGTTTGCTGCAGGATATTTTCTTTAATAAAAGTTTATTCTTGAAATTCAAATAAACATGAAAAACAAGATTCAATAGGTTTTTATCATATTTTAATGAATTATTTATTTTAATTCATTTATTACTATCTTTATTCTTTCTAAAAAATTTTCCGCATCTTCAATGATTAAGGCGGTTTCATTTTTGCTGATTTTCTTTTCCACATCATATTCTGCGACTTCTCTCCTGTCCTTGGCGTGATTTAATGCTCTGCCATAAGTATCTTCTATTAATCCTTTCTTCACAAATTCAAGTCCAAACTTGGAAATAACTCCTTTATGAGCTTTTGGATATATTTCCTTTACAGATAATAATGCTTTAGCAGCATAAAACATGGAATAATAGGCTCTACTAAGAGCATCGTCATAATATCCTCCATTATAAAGATATTTGACTGCATTTAACCTGTACTCTTCATTTTTAAGGTATCCTTCATACAATCTTCACACCCTCTCTTTTAACGTTATTTATAAAGGGAGTTTTAATCTTAAGGTCCTGGGGAAGCAGCACTTTAACTGAAATATAATCTCCTGTATCTAAAAGTACATCTGAAATAATCGGTTTATTCGGCTCTTATGCACGGGGAAAGCAGCATCCAGAGTATTTCTGATGTTTAAAAAAAAAATGGGGATTTTAGAATTTTTATAGTAAGGTATGTAGTTATACCAGTGGCTATATATTTTTTATGCTTATTGCGATGCCGTGGTGAAATTACTGCTGAAAGCGTTGGCTAAAGTATTACCGGATGCGTCGGTCACCGCGTTAA
>PMNN01000258.1 GCA_003161815.1 Methanobacterium sp.
GGATATGATGATTCACTGGATGTATTTGCTGTACATGGAGTTTCTGGTGCATGGGGAGCCATCGCCACAGGTTTATTCGCAGCACCATTCATTAATCCCTTAGGAGTGGGTTTATTCTATGGGAATCCTATGCAGATGGTATGGCANNATAATAAGACCATCCAAGCTTGATGTAGTGAAAGAGGCACTGGAAGAAATTAAATGCCATGGAATCACGGTGACTGAAGTAAAAGGACGGGGAAGACAGTTAGGAATCACAGAAAGCTATAGGGGTAGTGATTACCGAATAGATTTACTGCCTAAAACTCGTCTGGAAATCATCGTTCAAGACGCGGAAGTTGAAGAAGTAGTNNCCACCTAATTTAAAACCTTTAATTCTATCTTCTTTCATTGATTTTGCCGAAAGAAAAATAATAGGAATATTTGATGGATATCTAAATTTTTAAAGTTAATTTGATTATTCCACCATAAATTCCATTTTTTTCTTCCATTTTTTTTGACTTTATTTTTATTTTTTCTATCTTTTTAAAAATTTATATTATTGAGGGTCTTGGGATTTCATTAGTAAAATTTTATTTTGAGATTTTTTTACAATCATGAAGAACTTTATTAGATATAACACTAGTTATGAATATATTTGATAAGATTATTTAATCACTTAATGTGATTATTTATACGCAAATAGTAACTTTTAAATAATTCGTTGGAGAATAATTGAATTGATGAGAAGAGAAAAAAATTGAAGATTTTTTTGAATAAAAAAAATACAAAAAATGAGTGGTATCATGGAAATAAAAAAAATTTTAGTGATGGGAGCACCAGGCTCTGGAAAAACCACGGCAATGGAAAATGTATGTGATGAACTATTACAAACCCGAAATCTGGAACAGGGAAGTTTAATCATCAAAAATCGAAAAATTCATCTTTTAAGTCCCTCGGAAAAGCGAAAATGGAAATTTATGCAATATTCCCAGTTCAAAGACATAAATGGAGTTATTATATTCGTAGACAATACAAAAGGCATTACAAAATCTGATGAAGAATTAATAAAAGCCATAAACCAGAAACACATACCTTACGCCATCATTGCCAATAAACAAGACTTAAAAAATGAAGAACTTCGCATAGACTTTGTTGATGCTCCGATAATTCCTACTATTGCTAAAGATGGTAAAAGTATCCGGAAAGCCCTAGAAATCCTGTTGGAATTAATATCACCTTACAGAGAATTCGTTAAAACACATCCATACGTAGAAATAGTTAAAATAAAGAATTATAGCAAATAATCAAAATTACTTTATAAGTGGGGGTAATTTGTTTGAAAGAAAAAAAAGGTTATGGTATGAGAGCATCTTACAATAAAACTATTACTAACATCTAAGATAAAACAGCTAAAACATTAGTTATAGAATATGGAACTACAGTTATTGAAGACCTGAAAATTCATTTCTTCAGAGCCCCCATCATCTGAACGATTTGAATTCATGCACACTATTACTATCAAAAAGAATAGCCGGAACAATTATAATAATAGACGAAACAGGCTTAAACTAAAACGGAATTAAAAACAGCTAACTCTATAAAAGAAGAAGGATTACCCTACATTATACTCGCTAATGATAACGAAAAAAATGGGTATCCAATTAAAAATGTTATCAAGGATGTTTCAATAGTATACACCACTGAAATTGATGATACTGATTTAAATGAAAGTATAAAAATACTAGTAGATAAAATCGAATCCATAAGAACCATTGAAACTGAACCACTCGTCAGTGTTTAAAAAAAAATCTTATTCTTGTTCATTAATAAATATAATTTTTTTTAATAATCTAAAATTTTTTTATTAGAATCTTAAATTCCAAAAAAAAATCTTATTATTAGTTATAATATAGGCATATCTTTTTTTATAAGTCAAAATCTTATAATTATATAATAAATCTTAGATTAAAGCTATTTTAATTTTTGTTAAATTAAGTTTGAAGGTGAAAATTTAATGCCCGAATTACCTAGTGTTGAAATCTTTAAAAACTATTTTGACTCCACAGCTCTGCATCAAAAAATAAAAAAAGTTGAAATCAGGAGTCCGGAAATCTTAATAAACACAACGCCTCNNTTTCAGGTTTAGAATTCATAGGCAGCTGGAGATACGGAAAATATCTTTTCTGCCACCTTAGTAATGATTATTTTATGATAATACATTTTGGCATGACTGGATACCTTAAATACTCTCCAAAGAATTCCACAAAAAATTATTCTAATCACATACGATTATTAATACAATTTATAAACGCAGATGAACTAGCTTTTGATGACATGAGAAAATTTGGTAAGATAGGATTAACCAAGAATCCTGATAATTTCATACGAGAGAAAAATTTAGGGCCTGATGCATTGGAAATAAATTTTAAAACATTTAAAGAATTATTCAAAAATAGAAAAGGTATAATAAAATCCCTTATTATGAATCAGAATTTTATAGCAGGAATTGGAAATCTATACGCTGACGAAATCCTCTATCAGAGTCAAATACATCCATTAACCACAGCGGATAAACTAAAAAAAGATGATCTCGAAAATCTTTTCAAGGATATGAAAATGGTTTTAAATAAAGCTATAGAGTATCAAGACTCGCCTCATAGTATGCCATCTAACTTTTTACTAGCACATCGTTATCAAGGTGGAGAATGCCCCCAAGGAGGGGCTTTAACAACATTGAAAGTAGGGGGTCGTACCACTTACCTCTGCCCTAACCATCAAAAAAGAGTGCAATAACAAAAGGTCCTCTTTTAACTAAATTCGATTATTTTTTGGGGATTAAAATTAGTAATAAAAAATTTCAGCGTACTTTCTTCAAAGATTCNNAGCTAAATGAATTTATTTTTAGCTCGTTGATGGGATTCAAAATCAGAAAAATTAATATTATTTAAAATTAATATCATTTACCTAGATTAAAGATTTTATCATCCATTAACGATAAATTTTGTAAATTGTCATAAAAATATTTATTTATCAAATCAACAGGAATGTAAGAATAATGTTACGTTTTGGTCATAATTTAAAAACACTGGATGCTGAGATTAAATATATTGGAACCGCTTACGGAGACAGTGTAAGTACTATAAAAATAATTCAAGATAAAATAAATAAAAAAGTGGATTCTAAAATTAAATAAAAATAAGAGAAGAAATAATTAAAAAAAAACATTAAATACTCCTTTTAATAGAATATTATGNNACTGATCAACAATTCATTGACATACATTTAAAAAACTTTTTAAAATTGAATATTAAAAGAAGGGATTTAAATACGAATCTACCATTTATAGCTTCTCCTTTATCCAATTCTGGAGAATCAAGTTTCGTGGTTCTAACTGTAAATTTAGGAGAATTAAATAGTTACCCTAAAGCTATGGATCCCGATAATGATTTAAGACATGTTAAATTAGAATTAGAGTATTTAAATATAGAAGCTGGATTTGAAAAAAAACAATTCCAAAAACCTTGGATAAATCCTACAGGATACACATCTACCACTAGAATCGATGGACCCACCCAACATGAATACTCTATAATACTCCCCAAGGGGATGAAATTAGATAAAACAAACTCCAGTCCCAAACTATATTACGAATTACCCAATGACATAGGAGAATTACAATTAAACATCAAATACGAAGAGAAAATAGAGGGGAATGAGATTTACCACCTTCTAATAAATGAAAAAGATTATGATAATAAGTTTGAAGTACTTAAAAACCCAGAAGTAACATTCCATCTGACATATTCAGCTTCAAATAAATCTATATACATCATTTTTTTCCCAGTCTTTTCAGTGATGATGCTTACATTCGTCTCTACACTATTCATACCCGTATTAATACAGTTCCTGACAACAGGAGTTGTTTTAACATTAAATTTAATTGAATTCTTCAGTATTCTGATACCTCAAACCATAGTACTCTTTCCCTTCACTTATTACTACCTTGATTCAAGGCGCAGAGACTTCGAAGTACCATTCAACAGGTTCACAGAATACGTTATATTACTATCCATAATCGTATTATTGTTTAACATCGTCCTATTATCAGCAACTTACCTCAAACCCTTCAACATCCTCCATATGTTCTAAAAAAGAGTTTTTCATTCAAATTTATGTTTTAATATTATTTCAGGATCCTTATTTTCAATGTAAAAAATCCTAGTATGATAACCCAAATTCCCTAAAATAATATTAGACACTCTACATAACTCTGCAAACTCCGTGGGTAAACTAGTAATTTCATCCACAAAAGGATAAATTTTATTCTTTATAACATTCCCCTCCACATTACTAACAATTTTAAAAGCTAACAGATACCTGTAATACTCTAAAAAAGCTTTAATAAGCATATAAAACATTAAATCTCTTTTATCAAACCCATATAAATTAATCACACGATTCTCTTCATTTAAAATCCCAACCAAGAGATTATTATAATTCTCTAATAATAAAACTCTATTTTAAAGAAGAAAATGCATAAGAAAAGTAGTAGTTTTCCTTGTGAAACCGGAATTCTTCCGATAAAATGAAAGTTCAACATCAGTCGGAATAAACTCTACAATACGTCTTTTATAATTATAATAATCCCTCCAAATCCCTTCTTGACTAAATTCATCATCAAGTGAAACCATATTTAATATATTCTGTATAAATTGCTTACCCGCATCCATACACCCGTTTAATCTAATGGCATCATCTTTTTGGATGAAATCAAATTCATCTGATACTTCTTTAATCATATAACCTATTACCATCAAATCCTTCTCTCCACAGATTAAAAGGTTACTCATTATCCTATTACCCATTATTCCTAAAAATTCAAAATTTTTATTCTTAAAATACTCCAAAGCCGCAGCAACATCCTGCTTCACAATATCAATAGAGGAATCCATTTAGTTCTCACCTTAATTTTTTTTTAGTATTCACTAATTCTATTTTTTTTTATTGTTAAACTAATTTTTTAGTCCTTTTAAACCTGGAAAAAAAATACTATTAGTCGATAAAATGTGAGATACAATTTCAATTCATTTTATAATGAAAACTATATTTTCAGCAACAAAAAATAAATAATTTTTACCAGTAATTTAAAAATGATTGAAATATCTTAATTATTGGTTAAATCCAATTTATATATGTCAACTTAGAATAGATCTAAATATTATTCTTTAAATACTGGATAAGATCAAAATAACTCATGATAATCGAGTTTATTCATTATATTTTTGATTATTATCACTTATGAAAAAAAAACTATTAAATAAATAAACACTAATAAAGGATAAAGAAGAATAGAAAGGTGAATTTATTGAAAATTGGTGTTATAACATCTGCTTATCCTAAATTTGAGGATGATCCTCATGGAATTTTTGTACATAGATTGAAGAAGGAAATAAGTAAAAACGGCCTGAAATACATGTTCTTGCTCCTTTTGCT
>PMNN01000107.1 GCA_003161815.1 Methanobacterium sp.
CTTAAAAAATAATAAAAAAAAATTTTTTTATATAATCAGCGTAATATTTTAAGATTTAAAGTCATAATTTTGATTTAAAAATTTAACTAAAAAAAACAAAGTGGAGATTTATAAACCATTAAAATATAATACCCATATTGATATTGATAACTATAATTNNGAAAAATCTATACTATTTTTATCATTAATCTGGTATCAGCAGTTACCCGATAAGGGTCAGCCTTTAATGGAACAATTATTTTTCAAATTCACTCGCCTGCGTTCAGAATTGGAGGATGAGAGGGCTAGTAAAGCAACTCACGGTGCTGAAGCTGAAATGGAAAAACTAATTGACAAAGGCTGGGTTAAACTAAATAATAATGATGAATACGAATTAACCAGTGCCGGATTAAGTGAAGCTAAAATANNAAAAAAAGAAGCCTCAAAGGTGGATACTGAGTTAAAGCCTTCAACCACCGCTATAAATACCACTTATTTAGATGCCTTCCTCGCATTTCTTAAATTAGGAAGCGGCTTGATAAGCGGTAGTATGGGTTTAATCGCCGATGGAACAGACGCCACCATGGACACTGTCGAAGCCATAATGGTTTGGCTGGGAATCAAATATCATCGAGAAAGTTTAAGCACCTTTCTAGTTATAGCTGGATTATTCATAGCTTCCATTACCGTTGGATTTGATTCAGTTACCCACATATTAGCAGCGTACGCCGGGCATGCAGAGCCTATAACCTTACCTTATCTGGTTATAGTTGTTGAAGGAATTGCAATATTAGCAGCGGTATTCCTCTTTTATTATCAACGTTTCGTTGGGAAAATCTCTAATAGTTTAACATTGATATCTCAATCCGTTGATAGTAAGAATCATATTTTCATCGGCACCTCTGTTATTATAGGCGCTATTTTCGCCATCTACGGTATTTACTTCGTTGATGCTATTATTGGATTAGGGGTAGCGGCGGGAATCTTCATAGATTCTGTAGGTTTACTGAGGGAAGCTATTTCAGCCAGGCAAGGGGTTGAGGAGGATTATTCCGAGGAATATAGTCTTCCATTACAAGAATGTTGGGAGGAGAATAAGTTAATGGCTTTCCGAAATTGGATATTATACGTTTTATGGGATGAAAATCTCAAAACTCAATCAGAGATTGTTTCATCTCTTGAGAAAGCTTTCCATCCGGATAATTACATTCCAGTGCTCAGTGAACTCAAAGCAACCTGCTCGGAAACATATGATTTTAAAGGAAACATTGATAATCTAATGAAACCCTTAAAAGAACAAGAACTTTTAATGGAGGAGATTGAAAAGTATCTTTTAACCGGAAAAGGGGAGAAACATCTTAAAAATTTCATACATAACTTCAAATACTACGATGTGCATCGCTCTGATGAGATACTATTAGCTATGACCCGAGATGAAAAAACACCGGAAAATGAATAAGGTTTTTATACCTTCAAATAATTTTTTTTTTAGGAGTCTTTTAATCCTATAATATTCGCGACATCAATTAATTTCCACACATAAGATTTATCTTCATTTAATAGGGATTCAAGTGGTTCTCCAGGTGAATGACCAAGCGCAGCTAATATTTTAGATGACAAGTTTTTATATTTTATCATGTTGACGAAATATTCCTTAATCTTCAGTTTCTCATTATTTTCAACGACTTCCCGTATACTGCCTTGTAATGTTACAAATTTGTAATCAGTTAAATTTTCACTATATTTTTCTATTTCCACTGCGACTTTAGGATTGTTACTGAATAATTCTATTTTTTTACCGTATTTAGTGGATAAAAAGTATAGGAACTTTCCATCGAAAACATATAAGAATGGTGCAATATAAGGGTATTCACCTTGAAACGCGATTCTACAAAGATTTTCGTCATGGATCAATTCATCATATTCTTTTTTATTCATTAATGGTATTTTAAGAACATTCATTATTGCATCAACTCCTACTAATTAATATTAATTTTCGATCTAAATAATTTTTTCGTTGCAAATATCTAGAACGGTACTTGAAAATTAGACTTCCAAAATTTACATGAACTACTGATGGGTTAACAAAAGATGTTTTGTATAAAAAAAAATTTTTTAGTGCAAGTATTATATTTCTCTATTTTTATACATAAATTCAGATTTGAGGGGGGTTTAGATTTCATGAAAATTATAAGGTTTGTATTCGTTTTTTTTTGATGGTTTGTTTATTTTTTGCTCCGTCAGCTGATGCTTGGACTTGGAAAACTCATTCAGATATAGTTGATGTGGTTTATTACGGATTACCATCTAATGTGCAACAGAAGCTTGATCTGAATTCCTCACTGTGTAAGTGGAGAATCTTCAGCTGATCATAGTCAATATGAAGACCCGGCTAAAAAACTTAAAGCCTACTGCCACTTATGTTAGCGGAGATTTGAAAAAATTAATGGAAAATGGATTAATCGGGGAAAAACCAGTTGAATTGATTGGCTTTAAAGCAAAAGTAGTACCGTTATTCAGAATAATCTTAATATAAGAGCATCTGCAGCTTTATCAGCCACCAAAGATAGTATAAACAGTGATAATTCAAGCCAACAACCGGTAAATAATAACATTACGCCCATGAATACGTCATCGAATGTTAATACAACTCCAACTAATGAAAACCCACCTTCAAGTCCATGGGGGCCTATAGTCCTTGTGGGATCCTTGCAATTATTGCAATTATAGGTTACATGGCATTGAAATAAGATAATTTAAAATTCCCTTATTTATCTATTTCTTAAATAATAATAAAATGAATTTTGTCTATTGAATTCATTTAATCATATATAAAATAAAGGTGGAGTCTAAATTGAGATTGAAAAAAGAAAAATCTGCACAAGAAATGTTTTATGAACTTTCTTGTTATACTCTCACTCATCGGGATCGGTCATTCATTCATCAACATGCGGTCGATGCATTTGCAGCTCAGTACGCAGATGAGAACACTACCCCCATTACCCTAGCTTTCGCTCTTATAGGGCTTTATTTACTTATAGAAAAGAATTTTTCAGGCAAAGAAGTGCAACAAGCTCATATGAAACTCGCTAAACATCTAAAGCAATGGCCCACCTTCAATTTACCAGGAAACCGGGGTGAATTAATGGTTTATGATGTAGTTGCAGCTCCAGTAGGTTCGAAGCGAGATGAAGCAATTCTTAAATGGTGTGCTTCTGTTTGGCAGGCGTATATTGAAAGTCACCAGAAAGTCACCGAATTAGTGAAGACTGAGCTGTGGAAAACCAAATAAAAGTAATAAAAAAAATAATGAATACTCTTTTTATATTTCTTTTCCGATTGCTATGAGTCCATGTGTTTTCTATCTTTCAGTTTCTGAGCCAAACTCTTCCGCATTGAGGTCTTCAGATAGATTAGGATGTTATTGCTGATGGATTGAATCCTTTCAGTATAAGCCATATCGCAAATGCCATTTCTTGCACGGCTATGGGAAGAGCTAATATGGTCAAGATCGACATAAGCATGTCAGGTTTAAGACTTAACAAGCTTAACAGGCCATATATTAAGACTAATGCTGCTCCAATGAGACCCCAGACTGATAAAAATCGTGGAACGAGTTTTGATTGATATAATAAATAATTGAGAGTTAGACTTCCTAAACCGAAGAAGATCAAAGTCCCCATCCAAATGGACCAATCACGTAATGCTAATAATAAATTGCCTAACGGTTAAAGAGATTGAGCATTAAAAGCTCCTGTTGCATATTCCTGGCTTAATGTTAATAGTATTAGTAGAGTGAGAGCACCAACAATATAGAAAATGTTCTCAATAAGCCTGAGACCAACATACCCCAGTGCTAAACTTTCAATATGTTTTTTAAGGATTGGATATATCATAATTGCAGTGCCGAAAGCTGAAAAGGCGGCAATTAACTCAAATATCATGGCTATTATCAGTTGGGTTTCATTTGCAGAAACAGTGGTAAGATAATTTGGAGTATTTAGAGTAGAACCTAAAAAAAACAGTACTTATTATAGACGTAACGGTCGCAGTTATAAATAATACTCCTACAATTATTGCTGTTTTTCTATCTGAATTCATTTTTTTCCTCTTTTTACTTACGGTTATGTTCCACAGGTTAAACATATAAATATTATTATTATCTTCTACCTGCAGACGTGTATGTTCTGTTTCAGGTTCTGGGTAAACTCTTCCGCATGTTTGAGGTCTTCAGCATTAGGTCTACCCTTATTTAGTCCACCAATATATTTAAGGAAACTATTTGTGTTAAAACCTACACAACTAAATTCATCAATAATCATGTAACCTTTAGATTGTAATTTTTCCCTAAGCGACGAATGATATTTTAAAACAAATTCCACGAATTTTTCTCCTTTAAACACGACGACTGGGAATCCACAGGTTGAGAAAATGAATGCTTTTTTATTAGTGGCTTCGGTTATTTTATCGACAAGATCAAGCAGAAGTTTATGGTGTTTTCCAGCATATATCCCTGAGCCAAAGCCTATTAGATTATATTCTTGAAGTTCTTCAGGGTTTATTTGCTGTGGTGTTTTTATTTGTGCATCAAGAACTTTAGCGAAGACTTTAGCGATTTTCTCAGTATTATTGTGATGATACGAATACACAATCAAAAGAGATTTTATTACCATATTTTCTCCTCCATTTATTAGTTATCATGCTCTACTGTTATGACTAAATTTCCCTTTTTGTATATCTTGCCAAAATAACCTTTGAGCATCGAAAATTTAGTTCCAATGAATACACCCATCAAAGTTCCATAAAAAAGTTTGATACAGAAAATATTTTATTTTTATTTTCTAATAAGGGTTAAATAAGCTATTAATTAATATAATAGTTTTAAGGATTATACTCGTCTAGTTTACATCCAATATTTTGAAGATTTTAATTGAATTTTAGGCGGGTTTTGGACGGTTAAAAATGAATTTTATACGTTTAATAGGGGANNAAGTTTAATAATAGATTCTATCCGATTTGCAGCGGCTGATTGGTATAATGTATTAATTTTAGGGTTAACTCTTTTTTTAATGGAGAATATTGCTTCGTTGCCCGGCAATCCTCAGGGTATTGATATGTTTGATGTAACTTTTTGGTTTATTCTTGGATTCCTAATTTTTATGGAAGCCGGTTATTTGTTCCGAATAATTAGTGAGACGGTTAATGGTTCATTGAATCCTCCTTTGATTAATAAGCTGCGTGAAATGTTTTTACATGGATTTAAGGAGATAATAGTCTTCTTCATCTATTTTAGTATTCCTATCATTATTTTAGCTGTTACTGATGTATTTGATTTTGGACCATATTTGAATGTAATTTATATTAATCCTCATATTTTAGCTTATTATTTAATTAATGATGTAATCTTTTTTTATTTGATTCCAAATATTACTACTCAATTTAATCTGTTATTAGTGATTATNNGATTTGAAAGGTTTGTACCAAAAATTAGTGGATGTTGGGGTGAAAAACTTCTTGGTAGTGTTTATATTCTTGAGTTTAGTTATTTCATTATTGGGTGCAGAATTTTTTTCCCATTCATTAGAATTCATAAAATTGAACTTTTACAACTGGAATGTGGGAGATTTATTAATCCAATTGTTGTTGGTTCCTTACCTTTTAACGTTAACTATAAGACTTTTAGGATTGATTGATAAACCATCCATTAAAAAGTAAATTGATGAAATAAGAAAAAATTTGTTTTAATAATTATGTTAAAAGAGATGCTCCGGCCGGGATTCGAACCNNGGCCGGACTACACTACCGGAGCTCATATAAAAAAAATATTATATCTATATTTTCTAAGCTAACAAATATAAGTTTTTAATTTTCTGTAATTTATAAATTTAGATTACTCTAAAAAAAAATTAATTTTAGAAGCCTATGAATTTTCCCATTATCAGTACTATTGGCCATAGTATGAATTCAGCGTCAGCTAATGTATAGGATACCATTCGTAATTGTTTATCATCTACTTCCCCTGCTTTATTTAGGTAATATATGCTGTAGAAGTAGAATAGTACCATGATAGCTGCAAATAATGGAATTATTTTCAGGATGATTCCTATGAAGAGCGGGATGAATGCTATGATGTTCAATCTATGCAGGAATTTCAGGGTTCTAGTTTTACCTAACAGCACGGGTATGGTTTTTAATCCATCCTTACGGTCACTGACTATGTCTTTCAAGTCAAAGAAGATTATATTAGGCAGGCATTTAAGGAAGATGAAGAGGAAAATTAGGATGTAAAGTAAACTTAAGTGTATTGAGTAGTAGAGTGGTGTGAAGAAGGTTCCTGCTAGGGACCAGGTTAATGCAGTGTAAATGTTTTTGAAAGCAGGTATTTTCTGAGTGAATTTTTTTAAAGCCACAGTATAGAGCACCCCTACAGTTACTAGGAGTAGGATGAATGATATCATCATCAAGTTGCTGAAAGCAACTAATAGAATAGTAAGGGTCAGTACGTAGCTTATCATGAGGTAAGGATATACTTGTTTCTTTTTATTGAAATGGGCTGCTCTTTCTATGTTACTATCCTTATCTTTATCCATATCCCTGTAGTAATCATAACTGTAGACCATGAGGGGTATTAGGTAGGATATAATTAGTAGTGGTATGGTTACGCTGGATTTGGCCATTAATGATGCGGTTATTATGAATGCAGGGCCGCATAGGGCGGCGAAGTATCCACCATAAATCATCTCNNTGTAAGGTTGATGCATATTGGGGTAAAATATTTTTTTTATTATTCCAGTTTACATTCAAAGTTAATCACATACATATTAGTTTGTAATGTGTTTTTTGTGACCACTGGAACATATACACGTATGTGAGTAATGTAACAACTTATTAATCTTTAAAATTTAATCCCCATTTATAATAACTCCACACTTCATAGTAATAAAAACAGTGATTTAAAATACACTTAAAAGCTATCTTATAACAAGATAATTAGTTCAACAATTCATATTAGAGAATACTCAAATGAACATTAATTGAATCATCTAATAAGAGTAAATTTTTACAATAAAGTTGATTCATGTACTTACTTAGTGTGTATAATCACACATGTAGCATTACTTTAACTTGAAAGTTAATACTACTATACCTTAACCAATAACAACCGTATAAAGACGAGTGTGAAATATGTCACAAAGCAATGAAATTCTAGAAGCCTGTAAATTAAAGGAGGATTTACTAAAGAAACATGAAGGACAATCCCTTGATGAAATCCTTAATGGTGAAATATTTAAAACACCCTATGGATCCTGTTACAAGATAGAAATAACAGAAAAACTTGAAATGAAAACATTAGATGGAAAAAAGGCTGTATCACAGATTTTAAGGGATATAAAATTAATTCCCGGCATTGGACCTATAAGAGAACAATTATTAATTAATAATGGATATAAAACTATAAATGACCTAACCGATCATCCCCAATATTCACAGCAAGCCACCGAATTCTTAAATACAATCCAAGAATCCCCGGATTCCCTTACAAATTATATATGTAATCGTTATTCACAATCCCATCCCCATCTCTTACTCTCATCATGTTTAAAAGAGAATAGTGACTACCTCTTTTTTGATATAGAAACTCTCGGCCTTAAAGACTACCCGGTAATATTAATGGGAATGGGTAGAGTTACAGACGATGAAATAACTGTTAAACAATATTTACTAACGGATTTAGAAGAAGAAAAAGCAGTATTAAACTGTTTTTTATTAGATGTCGATGAATCCACCATCTTCGTATCTTTCAACGGCCGAAGCTTTGATCTCCCATTTATAAAACATAGACTACGCAATTACAGTGTTAAAACTAATTTGAACAATAATCACCTGGATTTACTACATTTCTCCAGACGCAACTGGAGTACTCAACTACCCAACTGCCAACTCCAAACCTTAGAAAAACATCTCTTCAACCTAAAACGGGTTGATGATGTACCCAGCAGTCTCGTGCCCGAATTCTATAAAACATACCTACAAACAGGTAACATAGGCCCATTAATACCCATAGTGGAGCATAACCAGCAGGATATAATCACCTTAGCCATGATTCTCTCCCAATTACGTGAAGGAATATAATTAAAAAAATAATATGAATCTTATTTGTTTTGATAATAATTAATTACTTGTCCAGTATAAGCATTCACATCCACGTAACCCAATAATTGGTTAGTATCCGCATTAATAACAGTTATTACATATTCCAACTGATTTGGGTCGGAACCATAATTTTCCAACACCACCGGATTTGGTGTATGTGTAACAGAAACTGGGAATTTAATTAAACCTTCATGAACAGTTGCATACTGTAATGCTATATTAATAGCATCGGTTTCACTGATTATAGCCCCTGAATTACTACTATTGGTAGTATTTGTTAAATTAGGGGTTTGATTCAAATTATTATTAGTTGTATTATTGTTAGTCGGTGTGGGATGATTCCCACTACCATAATAAATATATCCCCCAGCTAAGGCTAATAAAGCCATTAAAATCACAATTATAATATATAATATTGTTTCAGATGATAATTCTTCCTTTTGAGAAGATTGATGCATCAGCTGATTTGATGGTTTAAAAAACATACTATTAATGTCACCAGACCTTTGACTTTTGAANNAATCTGCCAAAAAAAATCCCATTTTCCAGTTAATCCATATCCTGAATCTTTTTATCTAAATTATTTTGTCCATTTAACTATTTATAGAGTTTTAGTTAGCTTATAATCTAAAAATCGAAACATTGATGTGTATTATATGACTTTATTATAAATAGATTTTACAATTTTTTTGAATTTATTATAAAAATGAAAAACATATTTTTTTAGAGAAATTTATATGGCTAGGAGAATTTTCTGGAAGAAACCGATTAGTCATTTGTTGGAGGTTAGTGAGGGTAAGAAAGGTCTTAGAAAGGTTCTCGGTACACCGGCACTTCTTTTGATGGGTTTGGGTGTTATTATTGGCGCGGGTATATTTATACTTACGGGTATTGCCTCGGCTTATTATTCCGGTCCTGCTTTAATTTTATCCTTTGTAATTGCGGGGACGGCTTGTTTGTTTACTGCACTTTGTTATGCGGAGTTCGCTTCGATGGTGCCTGTGGCTGGTAGTGCTTATACGTATAGTTATGTGACTTTGGGGGAGTTGCTTGCTTGGATTATAGGTTGGGATCTGGTATTAGAGTATTTATTAATAGTTACTGCTATAGCTGTGGGTTGGTCTGGTTATGTAGTGAGTTTAATAACCTCTTTAGGGATAGTATTGCCCGCGCAACTCATTAATCCCCCTGGTGTTGAGGGGGGTGTGGTTAACATTCCCGCGGTATTGATTATTGCTTTTATAACTTTTCTTTTGATTCGGGGTACTAAGCAGAGTTCACAATTCAATACANNACGGCGGCTGAGGAAGTTAAGAATCCGCAGCGAACCTTTCCCATAGCGATTATAGGATCACTGGTCATCAGCTCCATCCTCTACATTGTAGTGGCTGCGGTTTTAAATGGAATGGTTCCCTATTATTTATTCAAGGAAACCGCCGCTCCAGTGGCTTTTGCATTGAATAGGGTTGGTATTCATTGGGCTGATATAGTTGTATCTATAGGTGCATTAGCCGGGCTTACCAGCGTGATTTTGGTGGGTTTTTTTGGGCAGACCCGGGTTTTTTTCGCAATGTCAAGGGATGGTTTACTGCCTCATTTCTTTAGTAAACTTCATAAAAACTTTAAAACTCCTATTAATGGTATAATACTGGTGGGTGGGGTTGCAGCCGTTTTAGCGGCTTTACTTCCCATAACTGAGATAGCTGAATTAGTGAATATCGGAACATTGGCCGCTTTTATAATAGTAGCTTCATCAGTTATAATTTTAAGAAGGCAGAGACCTGATTTAAAGCGTCCGTTTAAAACACCCTTAGTACCCTGGATTCCACTTTTAGCTATAATATCTTGTTTAATTCTGGTAATTGAACTTCCCACTGTAACTCAACTTAGATTTTTAGTGTGGCTGGCTATAGGATTATGTATATACTACTTTTACGGTAGGAAGCATAGTCTTCTCACTGGAGAGCATGGAACTGGTGAGGAAGATTTAAACGAGCCCCCCTCGGATGATTAACATACTTTTTTTATTTATCCCCATTTTTTTTATTCAATTTTTAGGAAAAATTATTTACTTTTTGAAAATCATAATTCTATATAGTATATGAGGTTTTTTTATGAATGATGAAAAAGAATTGGAAAAAGTTAGTTTTGCCGCGGGATGTTTCTGGGGTGTAGAAGAAGCCTTCAGATGCCTTAAAGGAGTAATATCAACTACTGTAGGTTATATGGGTGGTGTGACTGATAATCCAACCTATCAGGATGTTTGCAGTGGAACCACCGGTCATGCAGAGACTGTAGAGGTAATCTTTGACCCTAAACTTGTATCTTATGAGGATTTATTAAATGTTTTTTGGGAAGCACATGATCCCACCACTTTAAACCGGCAGGGACCGGACATAGGTGATCAGTACCGCTCTGTAATCTTCTATTATAATGATGAGCAGAAGCAGATTGCCTTATCATCTAAGGAGAAACTGGAAAAATCAGATGAATATGATAGGAAGATTGTGACTCANNTACCCGGCTGAGGATTATCATCAACAATACCTTATGAAAAGGGGTAAGAAGAGTTGTAGATTTTAAACTGTAATTACATTTTATTATTTTTTGAATTTTAATTCTATATAATTTTTTTATAAATAAAATAGGGGATTCATTAATTATGGATGAAATTAGAGAATTTTTCAAGAGAGATGAATTCGCTAAGTATTGTGGCATAAAACTGGTGGAAGTCTCTCCGGGTTATGCTAAAACCGAGTTGCTTATTAATGAGGAGCATCTGAATGGTGTTAAAACGGTTCATGGTGGGGTTATTTTCACATTAGCTGATTTTGCCTTTGCAGTGGCGGCTAACTCGCATGGCTGTGTTACAGTAGCGATAAATGTTGGCATAACTTTTATGAAAGCAGCGACTAAGGGATTGATCACGGCTGAAGCTAGGGAGTTATCAAGTAATCCTAAACTAGCTACTTACACTGTTAATATAATTGATGATGAAGATGATTTAGTAGCGGTATTCCAAGGTTTAGCTTACCGAAAACGAGATACACTTGAATCTTTAATGGAATAAAAAAAAAGTTTTTGANNGGGGATGTTAGTTATGGATAAAAAGGATATTATCGATTTATTGAATGAGGATTTCAGAAGAGAACTGTTAGCATCAATGATTTACACGCAGAATTCCTTCATTATGGAGGAATGCGACCCCAGCAGGGTGACTGAAGCTATAGCAGTTGATGAGATGAGACACATGTGGTGGTTAGCCGAACTAATTACTAAAAGGGGTGGAAAACCCACCATGGAACATAAGGAACTTGATTTCGGTGGTGATGATCTTAAAGGCATGCTACAAAGACAAATAGAATTGGAAACTANNTGGTATAGAGAGATACACTCATCAAATGAGGATAATTGATGATGATGAGGTGGTTGGGGTTTTAAAGCATATACTGGCTGAGGAGAAGAGGCATAGAAAAGAGTTTAAAGAGAGATTAGATAAAATTGAATAAAAAAAAAGTTTTTATCATTATTTTATAGAACAAAATAGTATTTCACTAAACAATTTTATTTAGAATTAGAGTAGGAGGTCATTAATTATGCGAAAATATAAATGCCGTATA
>PMNN01000090.1 GCA_003161815.1 Methanobacterium sp.
TCATATTTGTTTCTTGATCCTTTGGGAATTTCAACAACAGCGTACACTACTTCTGGTGCTGATGGTCCGGGTAATAGTTCTTTCCAGAGATTCATTTGTAAATTTCCTCCTTTAACAAACAGTTTAAATAATAAAACCAAACCGAATTTTTAAAATTACTATTTGAATTTACTGATGAAAATTTTATTACATTATAATATTAGTTATATACTTCGTATCCTAAATTTCTCTCTATTTTTCACTTGATTAGCAAATTAAATTTTTTTTCCTAAGATTAATCAAAAAAATATTAGGATCTCATCAAACCTTCAAAATATCCATCAACAGCCAAATATTTCCTCTGGCGCAAATATATCACAATTATTCCCTTCATTCGAGCCTTTCTTCTCAATTCCCGGTCATTAGTGCACAAAACCTTTGATACTCTAAGAAGAGCATCATCTACTCGTTCTCCTTTAAGAAGAGGAATAATTTTTATATTAACAGGACTTAAATTAGCTATCTTAAGAGCAACTGAAGCTGCAGTTTTAGTTTTACCTTTCGATCTTTCTTTTATTTTCTCCAATTCCTGTATTATAAAGGAAGGAATTATTAAATTTAATGAAAGTGATAATTCCTCGAGTAGACTTATAATATCTAAATTAAACTGGGCCGCCATCATAAAAAATTTGCATCCAGGAATGCATCAATTCCATAATTATTTGATAATACCATAGCCAATTAACCTCCATCTAGCCCCTACTCGCCTGCTTAAAGCAACTCTCTGACCTTCATCAGCACATACTGGCAGTTTAAGTTTCACATCAACCATATTACCCCGAGCACTGGTTACGACTCCAATGGTGGTGGAAGTACCAACATTAATCATCAGAGGTTCAGAGGATTTTATAGGTTCAACTTCTTTTTCTTCTTTAGTTCCAACCACTCTATCTAATAAATGGGCTTTCATAGTGAATTCATATATGACAGGAGGTAAAGTGTCCTGTTTACCAGCGACAGATCCAGATAGGGAATCTGCCTTGGTTAAAGCTGGATCTAACTTAGTAGCCACACCTATAAGTCCCCCAGGACCAATTTCAACTACTTGCTCGCCAGCAGCAACTAATCCCACGATTTCAGAGTGCAAACTAACCCACTCAGTTTTTCCTTTCTTCTTGATTTGTACACCAGGCTTTATCTCGATTTCATCGCCAACTTTAAGCTTCCCATAGATCAGTGAACCTCCAATAACTCCACCGACCATATCTTCAGGCGGACTACCTGGTTTGTTGATGTCAAAAGATCGAGCCACATACATCCTAGGAGATTTTCTAATAGATCTTCGAGGTGTTCTCATTTTCTCCTGAATCACTTCAATTAGTATATCAATGTTAGCGCCCTGTTGAGCAGAAATAGGTATTATGGGAGATTCTTCCGCGCAAGTACCCTTCACAAAATCTTTTATTTCTTGGTAACTTTCCATGGCTCTTTCTTTAGATATTATGTCAATTTTATTTTGGACTATAATAACATCCTTAACTCCTATAACATCCAAAGCCATAAGATGCTCCTTTGTTTGTGGTTGAGGGCAAAATTCGTTAGCTGCAATTACCAGTATCGCCCCATCCATTATAGCTGCACCGGAAAGCATAGTAGCCATTAGAGTTTCGTGCCCAGGCGAATCAACAAAGGATACTTTACGTAACTTCTGAGTTTCTTCGCTACAATGCTCACATACTAAGGTCGTGGTATAACACTGAGGAGCAGGACATGTAAGACACTTACGGAAGGTTATATCTGCATAACCTAATCTTATAGAGATACCTCTTTTAGTTTCTTCACTATGGGTATCAGTCCATATCCCTGATAGTGCCTTAGTGAGTGTTGTTTTACCATGATCAACATGTCCCACTAAACCTATATTAATTTCAGATTGTATTTTCACAAATTTATCCCCGAAAATTATTCTTCACTCACTAGAAGTTCATCAATATTCTTTTCACCTTTTTGGTCAACTATAGCATTGATCTGTACAATATCGTCGGATAAGGTATTTCCACGGACTGTTTTTCTTCTGCGTTGCCCATCCCTTTTAGGATTAAATCCAATGCCCCCAGATAGGAGACTTTTTATCCTTCGAGGTCCTTCAACATCTTTTTTCATGGGAAACCCATTTTTATCGCTTCCGCCAGTAATTTTTAAGGTGTATCCTTTCAAACCAACCATAAAAGCGTCAAATTTATCACCAATTTTCAATCCTATAAGCTTTTTTGATTCAGCAGCTTCAACTTCTAATTGATGACTGTTCTCGCCTTCTGAAATAACTAATTTAAATGCCAATATATCTCCTCCATCTTATTCCGTTTTTATATTCTATATTATTTATCATTTTCCATCGATTAAGGATAAGGAATTGTTTTTTACGAGGGAATTACTTCGAAATATCTATAATTTGAATTTTTAATGGATTAACTAAATAATACCCCATCCGGGGTCTTCTTTTCTTTTTATATTCACTATTTCAAGGAGTATTCCAAGTTCATCCTCAGTTAATTCTCCTTTAAGTTCTGATTCAAGGATTTTATAATGTTTATCAGGTATATCAACGTATAAAACTTCTCCTTCGTCAAAGTCACGTCCAAAAACTGCTTCTTTTATGGCCATAGCGACTTTTTGGCCTTTGGAGGCTGATTTCAGGTTTTCACCTTTATCTTGCATGCTTTCCACTTTCCCTACACGAGAATTGTCTTCACGTATCAAACGATAATCTTTCTTCACAGAACCTCCCAGTACTTCTACACCAGCTATTGCAGGTTTACTATATCTAAAAACCAGTTTAGGAATTATTCTTATCTTAGCTGGACGAATTATGGCATCAAACCATTTTTTCCTTTTACGCTCTTCGGCAGCTTTTAACCACTCATCATAATCTTCTGTAAGCCTGTATATGACGTTTGCAGAGAAAAGTTTCACATTTAAATTCTTTATTTCTTCTGCAGCAGAAGGTAATATTTTAATATTGAAAGCCAGAATCACCCCATGAAGCTGATCCTCGTTTTTAACGATGGAAGCATTTATCACATCTCTACGTGAAACATCACCAATATCCGCCATTCGTATTGGTACATTAATGTCTTTCAACATGTTGACTAATGCTTCCAGGGATCCTAAAGTGTCAGTTTTAATTACAACACCCATTTCATGAGTGTCTATTTTTATGCTTTCGATTTCCTTTAAAATCTCTTCTTTAACAGTATTAAAGTCTTCCCGAGCAACCCGTAGAGGAGAACCAGAAATGACATTTTCAATATTTGGAGCTACAATTTTTATACCTGCCGCCGCCACTACTTCATCCACTTTCCGAAACTTCTTTTTAGTTTCCCTAATTTCTTCCAGAGGTCTGGGTTTAAGTAATGATCTTATCTTAGTGGTTATTACATTATCTCGGGTTGTTAAGGCTATAATATCATTTTTTTTTAATATTCCATCATATATTACTGCATCTAAAGTGATTCCTAACCCTGTTTCCTCTTTAACTTCCAGTATGGTTCCCTTAGCTGGAGCATTTTCTTCTATTTGCAGTTGTTTTTGGAGATACTGTTGAGCTAGACCCATAAGCATTGCTAGGAGTTCAGCTATTCCTTCACCGGTTTTAGCACTTATAGGGATAATACTAATCTGTTTGGCAAAATTATGTACTCGATCGAATCTTTCTGATTCAAATCCTTCATCATGTAGAATTCCCAGCAGTTCATAAATGTTATTATCCAAAGTTTCTTGGACACTTAACGGCTGTTTAGAGTATGTTTCTTTGAATGTGAGTCCTGAATGTGCTTCCCATCCGTATATCCTATCTATTTTGTTAGCTGCTACTACAAAAGGTGTTTTATACATTTTTAGAATATTTAAAGCTTCATATGTTTGAGGTTTGAATCCTTCTTTAACATCTACAATTAGGATAGCCAGATCAGCCAGTGCTCCTCCTCGTTTACGTAGGGTGGTGAATGCTTCATGACCCGGAGTGTCTATAAAGAAAAGGCCTGGCATATTCTCTCTTATCTGCAGTTTTTTAATGAATTTACCTGAGATAGCTTCGATAACTTCCATGGGTATTTCAGTGGCACCAATATGTTGGGTTATTCCCCCAGCTTCTTTCTGTGCGATGGCGCTGCCTCGTATAAAATCTAGAAGAGTGGTTTTACCATGGTCTACATGACCTAAAACAGATACAATGGGTGATCGAATCTTCAAGTATAATTCTCCACAGATTAATAATTAAACTGGATATAATTCTAAATTTTTTTAAGAATTCTCCAAGAAGATGAAAATAAGAAAAATTTTTAAAAAAAATAACAAATTTTTTTGTTAACTTTTGTTTAATCCATATTTTCCGCTTATCCACCTTCCTTAATCTTTTTTTTTAAGGTTCTTCATATATGAATTCTTCATCGAGTAGCGTGTATTTATTGATTTCTGAATTATTAAAAAATAGATTTATCTCTCTTTTTCCAGATTCTGTTGAATCTGAGGCATGAATTATATTTCTACCAGTATCAATGGCGTAATCACCCCTTATAGTCCCCAATTCTGCTTCCTTAGGGTTGGTAGCTCCCACCATTTTTCTTATAATAGTTATACATTCTTCACCTTCAATTACCATGGCCAATACAGGCCCAGAGGTTATATAATCCACCAGATCTCCGAAGAAAGGTTTTTCACTGTGCTCTGCATAGTGTTTTTCTGCTAAATCATTCTCCAGAACCATCATTTTAGCAGCAGTGATTTTAAATCCTTTTTCTTCGAATCTGCTTAGAATTTTACCTATAAGTCTTCTTAACACTGCATCAGGCTTCAGCATAACAAAACTCATTTGCTTCATTTTTTAACCCACTTAACCTTTCTAGGAANNTTTGGCTTCCCTTATAGTATCTAGCAACATTAAAACGTCGCCTTCTTTTATAGCACCCATGACGTTCCGGGTAAGTATCCTGCCCTTATCTCTTCCATCTAATATCCTACATTTCACCTGCATAACTTCTCCAGTCATTCCGGTTCTTTTTAAAACCTCAATAATTTCAGCAGGAGTTCCATCGTCCATAAAATCACCTTCAAATTAAAAATTAAGAAAGACAAGTGTCTTTCACTCTAGAAATAAGACTAGAAAATACTTTTTTAAACTATTTTTTGAGTTCTTCGACTTTCTCAACTANNCCTAATTCATCCTTAGTTGGGATGTAAACATAGGGTATTTCTTTTTCTTCAGCTAAAACAGGTAGATGAGCAGCTATTTCTGGTGGATCAATATCCTCAGCAATAAACACTAGTATAGTGTTTCCTCTTTCTATAGCTTTGGTTACCTCGTTGGTTCCTTTACCAATTTTTCCAGTNNGGCAAATCTTACTTTTAAATTTATAGGTATATAAAGTTCTTGCAGGGATTAGTTAAACGACTTATAAATAGACGTATATTAATGATATTTCTAATTTTAAAACTCACATAAAACAAATAGATTTTAAAGATTAAAATTAGCTATTTTATGCTTTATTTTACATCATTCTATATATACTTTATACACATTTAAATGATTCTAAAAAAAGAATGCTTACAAGTTAAATTAGATCTAATTTTTCTTAAAAAATTTTTGTGAAAATTGATACTAAATTTCAAAATAAATAGAAATTCAGAGTAAAATATGAAGTTATTAAGGTTATTTTAAGTTTTAAAAAAAAGAAAATAAGTGAAAAAAACTGTTTATATTCTTTTAACGGCTAATTCGACGTCTGATGATTTAACAGTTTTTCTTCCAGCGTNNCCAGCGTGTTTAGCAAGTTTAACAGCTTCACCAGCTATTATTTCACCTTGTTCTTCTAATGCTTTTGCTAAAGCTTCTCTAGCGTCATCACTGACTCTTTCTGCACCTGCATTTTTAATTATTCTTCCAATCGGAGCTATTGGTAATTCAGCCATAATATCACCTCATTTTTGTATATTTGTTATTATACACTGTAGTCGTACTCTTATATATATTTATCGTTTATTTCTGTGATTATTCGGTGATCTGTATAATATTGAGACACCTCATGAAGATCCATATTCTTTTTGAAGACCTCATCAAAAATTATATCATAATGAGTCATACAAAAAAAATTAGGATATTGAGATAGTTCAGATTTACCCAAAAAAAATTCTATGATGAATTCTATTACAATCCCTTTAAAACCCTTGAAAGAGCTTCAACATTAGCTTCAACATTAATTGGCTCTTTACAAGCATTTATAGCAGTATTAGGATCCTTTAAAAGGTGACCAGTTACAACACAAACTATCTCTTCACCCTTATCGATTTCACCATTTTCTACAAGCTTTCTAAGTCCCGCAATGGATGCTGCTGACGCCGGCTCAACCCCAATTCCTTCACTTCTAGCAAGTAATTTCTGAGAATAAAGTATCTCATCATCAGTAACAGTTTCAGAAAGTCCATCAGAATCATAAATAGCACGCAGTGCTTTCAAGGCACTAACCGGTGCACCTATCCTGATAGCAGTGGCTACAGTTTCCGGATTCTCCACTGGAATAATATCATAAGCACCCCTTCGCACAGCATTAGTAATAGGAGCCGCTCCCTCCGCCTGGATTCCAGTCATACGAGGCAAATCGTTTATAAAATCTGCTTCATAAAATTCTCTTACACCTTTCCATATAGCAGATATATTACCAGCATTCCCCACAGGCAATATAATTCTATCCGGAGACCTCCAACCCAAATCATCAACAATTTCAAAACCAATAGATTTCTGACCTTCCAACCTAAATGGATTCACTGAATTTAAAAGATAAAGTTTACCATCCAATGCTAAAGAAGTTATTACTTCAAGTGCTTCATCAAAATTTCCCTCTACAGATATAACCTCGGCTCCATGGAACATAGCCTGTGCTAGCTTTCCCAACGCCACTTTTCCAGAGGGCAAAATTACTATACATCTTAAACCTGCACGGGCTGCATAAGCCGCCAGAGAAGCAGAAGTGTTACCAGTTGATGCGCACCCAACAGTATTCACGCCCAATTCCATGGCCTTGGTTATCCCCACACTCATACCCCGATCTTTGAAGCTTCCAGTAGGATTAGAACCTTCTACTTTAATATATAATTTAACTCCTAATTGGTCTCCCAATTTATTACACTTAATAAATGGAGTTCCACCTTCCTGTAAGCTAATTATTCTAGATTCATCCACAGGCATGAATTCCTTATACTTCCACATAGTTGATTTTCTNNTTTACAAGTGTAAATTATCTCCTCAAGACCATACTCTGCACCGCAAGTTATACATTTTATCATAAATCTCACTTTTTACATATTTTAAGTAAATATTTTTAAATTTTTTTTAAGAAGTCTATTAAAATCTTTAATAATGTTCACATATCTTTTTTTTTAATCTTTAACGGAATTAGATTATACTTCTAATATAATTTCCCCATGCAATAGTGAAGTTAGCCTCTATAATAGCTGCTATAATTAATAAAACCACCGCTATGGNNAAATGATAAACTCCACTAGCCAATCTAAATCCGGCTGCTCCAGCAATTATGATCGCGGGAATCTCAAAAATACCATGAGGTACAGTGTAAATCAAAAACGTGGGCAAGTAAAATTTAGAAGCCACATATCCTGTAAATAATCCCTGACTGAGAAGAAAATATGCGCTACCAAGACCTACAAAAATACCACTGACATAAATTAATGATGCTACCAAAAGATTGTTAGAGAATATGGAGGAGGTAGTGAGTTGCACAGTGCCTTCGGTAATTTGTCTATGAAACTCTTGAAGACGACCACTTAAATATTGATCCAGCACTCCAGCCAAAAAGTATCCTATAAGCATTGATCCAAACAATAATATAGCTGAAAGTAAGAGGAAAGTTTCATTTCTCCTGTAAAGACCTATAAAAAAGCCTGATTCAATATCCTTTTTCATTAAAAACCGCCTGCTAAACGTAGCCCATTCTAATCTTTTTAATGTAAAATTTTTGTTAATAAAATATTTAGTTAACAATATTCATTGTTATTTTCTAATCTTTACTTAAGATTCTTTCAGCCATATACTTTGCTTTCTCTCTCTTTTTTGAAAGCACTTGGAAGAAGTCTCTCATCATTTCTGATGCTTTTTGTTTGCATTCTCCACACATGATAGTTCCCTCTACGCATTCATGGTAGAGTTCTTTGAGTTTATTATCTGAAGGTATTAAATGGTAGAGAAGTGTTTCATATACTACACAATCCTCTGGTACACCACCCCTCTCACGTTGCTCATCTAAACTTTCTCTACCACCAGTCTTTGCTGTTTTAATCTTTTTTGCTGCGACTTCTGGAGTATCGCTAAGGAATATAGCCGTTTTAGGCTTACTACTGGACATTTTACCTCCAATGAGTCCGGTAATGAATCGGTGGTATGTTGAAGATGGTGTGATGAAGTTAAATTGTGATTTGAATCTTTCAGCAATGTCACGGGTAAGTCGGATATGAGGGTCCTGATCAGGACCTACAGGTACCACCGTGGGTTTGGGACCTCCACATTCTTCGAGTTGAGGATGTAAAATGTCAGCCACTTGAATCAAAGGAACATATAAATGAGCTAGGTTAGTGGATGTTAAAAAACCGTAAATAGCCTTCATCTCGCTTAAATTTACTTTCCGGGCCAGTTTATATGCAAGGTCAACCACCATTTTATTTTCGGATTGTAGATAGATGTGTAGATCCTTATTTTCAAAATTAAGTCCCAGTGCAATGTAGTTGGTGATGTACTCATATATTGCTAATTCCCTTGAAGTTTCAAAATCTATTCCACGGGCTGAATAGGACTCCATATCAGCTATTGGAATGAATATTTCGGCTCCATTTTTCTGGTACCAGATGAGTTGATCCACTATCATTTTATGGCCAATATGCATTTTACCACTGGGCATCATTCCAGTAACTACCGAGTAGCTGTTTCCTTCTTTAATAGCGTGAACTATCCGTTTGTAATCTCTGTGACCAAAGATAATACCTCTACTCATGAGAGGGTGTGGATTCTTGATTTCATCTATAAGATCAGCGAATGGTTTAATTCCAAACTGTTCTTTTAGTTTTTCATAATCTACAATTGATGAACTCCATGGATCTATCAAAAAAAATCACCTTGAACTCTCAGTAAAATTTCATTTTTTTAAAAAATTAAATTATTATAAAAAAAAGAAAATTTTGATGCAAATTATAAATTTTTTAAAGGTGAATTAAAAAATGGCAAGAACAAAGAAAGT
>PMNN01000093.1:0-332 GCA_003161815.1 Methanobacterium sp.
ATCATGGACATACCGACCTGCATTGCAGACCATCTTGAGGTTGTTCCACCATCACAGGTTCTTGATACTATGGTTGGGATCCTGACAACCTGCCAGATACCGTCTCCAACTTCAGCTTTGAGAACTTCTGCTTGTTCTTCTGGGAACATTTTGTTAATGTTCAGTACGTATTGTGGGTCAATTTCATCAGCAATTTCATCGTTACCAGTAAAGGTTTTTACGTAACTATCTGCCACCAGATATGGGTTGGTTTCAACCATATGTTCCTGTACAACTGCTGCACCAGGCATAGCATGGTTTACAGTTTCGAGGTAGTTGGTGATGGTTTCTGG
>PMNN01000093.1:339-14576 GCA_003161815.1 Methanobacterium sp.
TCGTACATAGGAATTCCACGTTTAGCTGCTATTTCTTTACCAGCTGCAACGAATTCTCTTTTCCTTTCAGACTGTTTCCATCCGCCAAAGTTGTAAAAAGTGGTTTTGCCTTCGGTTGGGTCTTCTTTAAATGCTTTCTTTAAAGCGTCTATAAACAATTTTTCAGCCATATTTTCACCTCCTTCTTATTCAGGACCGTATCCACCTTGGGATCTGGTCACATGTATTCTGTGGAGTACTTCTACTGCGTCGGCGTCGTCTCTGTAAGCTTCCCCATCTTTCCTGTAGATGGTTGTTTTCTCCTTGAGTGTTGCTTCATCTAATGGTGCTCCTAAAACGACTGGTTCGTCTAATTCGTCACCAATCTGGTTTTTAACTGAACTAACCAATCCAGTGGATTTGTCGAACATCTGTCTTCGTAACATATCGAACATCATACCATCTTCATCTAATCTTAAAGCGTGTCCGTGGACTGTTTTACCTCTTATACCGGTTCGGGCAGGGTCGAAGAATTCTGTTTCCAATAGTTCTTTAGCGTATTTTTCCAGATCTCTTTCTCTGGTTTCAATGATCTGTCTTCCAGATAAAGTACCTGCGTCTGCTCCTCTGAATCTGTGTAGATATGATCTGGATCTTACGAATGGGTGAGCTGGGGCAAAGTACATAGAGTCAGTGAATTGGATGTATCTTACCCTATCACCTGCTTTTGCACCATCGAGTGGTTCCACCATGTCCCTTATTGCATCATCCGGTTCATCCAATTCTTCTAGTGGTGGATGTACACTTGGGTATTCTTCTCCGGGAGCTCTGTGACCTAATATCTTTACGACATCTTCGTCGGATATCTCCCTTAATTTTTCGAGTTCTATATCTGGGTTGCTGAATTTTCTTCGGTTTTCTGCAACCTTACTTGTTCCTGGATAAAATTGTGCCATTTATAATGCACCTCCTAATGCTAATCTTACCTTTCTTATTATTTCATCCAACTTTTCTTGGGGAGCTGTTTCTCCTCTAATAACTCCACTTATAATATCCACGATTTCACCTTTAGTTTTAGGTTCTTCGGGCATTACAGCTTTAGTTTTGACACCGATCTTAGCGAAATCTTCAAAGTCAACGGGGTATTCGCATATCACAATACAAGGTCTTTTAACTTTTCGTAAAATCAAACGAGCCTTATATATGATATGATGCCTTACTCCTCCAAGATGCATCACTACAAGACGGAATCTTTTAATTTGCTCAATCTCCGTAGGAGTGAGTCCAAAAAGACTACCGGATCCTGCTGTTGGAGCATCCTGTGGAACTCCAGCCCCTGCATTTAATACTAAAGTGCTGGTAAGTATGTTAGCTTCCCGCAAGGCAAATGTTATTTCGCAAACTGGTTTAGTTATATGCCTCCTTCCCGGAGACATGGCAATAGCCAGTACATCATTTCCACACTCTGCAAAAGTTCCTCTCTGGGCAATTCCTCCGCCTTCACCCATTCCCATTGCTTCTCTGCAGTCTACAACATGTGTGGTTTTACCAATCATTATTGTTTTTTCCTTTTGAGTATGGTGGCTCTTTCACTGAGTTGTGCGTTTTGATCTGTTAAACCGACCATTTCTTTTGAAATTTGATTTAAGGCTTTTCCGTACTTTATATTGTCCGTAACAGTCTTATGCTTCCTGATAAAGGTTCCAACATGTAAGTTGAATCCAAATGGTAGAAGATCCTCACATATTGATCTTATTTCGTCGATGATTTCCTCGTCTTCGATGTCCATTAAAATACGGCCAGTTTGAACCTGTAAATCTATTTCTTCACCTTTAATGGTAATAGTTCTGTGATCATGGTTTATTTCTTTAGGAGGAAGTCTTTGTCCTTGAATAACTATCCTTTTAATGCCTTCAATCCCCTCAAGATCGTTTAACAATCTTTCGGTGGTATCAGCGCTTAATAATCTGTGTGGAAAAATTTCGATGTCCATTTACTGATTTACTCCCAAGTTTGGATTTATTTTTTAGATTTGGTTTTTTATTTCAGCAGCTGCTTCATTCACATATTTTANNGTAACAATGTGATTTCCGTTGAAAATACCAGGTCCTCCACCACCGTATATGGAGTGGCTGAAGAAGGAGAATCCTACTGCTACACCTTCAGCTCTACCGAAGTCAACGCTTGGTAGGCCTGTTTCGAATTCAAGTATGTCGTTGTAATATAGAATAGTGGATGATACACCTTGTGCAGCTCTTGCAGCTCCTTGGTTGACCATTGTGGCTGCTTGTAATCCTGCTGCTGCATATGCATTCCATTTTGCCATATCATCGGTTCCGTAGACGCTGAATCCGTTCAGGTCTTTCTCTATACCTATTACGCCATCCATTTTTGCTTTTTCTACTGTATCTACTATGACTGATCCTACGGTACCTGTTTTACCGTTGTCTTTAACCAGATCGAATACCATGTTGTCCGCGTTCATTCCTTGATATGCAAGTCCTAGAAGGTGCATTCTTTCAAATGCTCCGACTGCGTCTCCCATTTCAAACATTGCTGATTGTTCTAATATGCTAGATAGAGCTGTTGTTTGCATGGTGTTTTTAAGGGTTGCTGCAACTACATGGTTTACCATGATGTTTCTTAGTGCGTAACCTGGACCTTCTAATTTCTGAGGTAGGTCAAGCATGGTAGCTACGTTTCCACCCAAGTATTCAACTGATTGTGGGTATCTACCTAGAATAGCTGCTTTCACCATATTTGCATCGTACATGTTTACATCACAAACATCAATTATTGCCTGGATGAATGCTGCTGCTGTAACGAGTGGTGTTGCTGAGTATTCGGCTGCTGCTTCAAATCTAGCCATTGGTAACTGTACTAATACTCTTTTTCCACCGGCTAATAACTCAACGTTTGTATCGTCGCCTTCTTCAACTTGAATCATTGCTTTTGCTTTTTCTGCAATGGCTTCTGCATTTCCAACGATGTCTATATCGATTTCTCTTCCCATTATTTTATTTGCTGGTCCACCGACTTTTGCGGTCATTAAGGCATTCTGTGTACCTTCTAAGTTTAGTGCTACGGTCCTTTTGATACCTTGCACGATTGATTTAATCGCGGGGTTTCTTAATGGACTTAATGCTTCGATTGGTACTTGTGCTTCAACTAGTTTGCCTTTGTCGTCGTACAAGTCGATCTTANNAATTTTCTGATTGTATCTTATGAACAGTCATCTGATCCGTTCATTGTTGGGATTGATCCCAACTGATACTATCTTTGATATACGAATCTTAATTTACTGAGTTATATGATATTAAACTTTCTTCTTGATTCAATTAGAAAGATTTATAAGGAATAATCCTTAAAATCAATTCTATTGTTTTACAATTTTCCGGTGCATACCCGGAAGCAAAAAATACTTATTTTTTTTNNATAGCAGATGTAGGTGGCATACCCGGCAAGGACTGTAGAGGATTTTGTAGATATTGTTATTTTAGAAAAGTAAAGAGCGGAGATCCTTTCGGATGTAAATTCTGCAATTCTGGTAGAGTAGGTTGTGATCATTGCACGACCGGTGTTCGAGAGATCGGAAGTGAGTTTATTCCCCCATTCATTGTTGTTAACTCTGTTCAAAATTCATTGATGCTAGGCGAATATCGGGACCATGATTTAAAAGTCAACATTAGTGGAGGGGGAGATGTAAGCTGTTATCCACATTTACTGGAAGTTGCATCTGCATTTAAGCAATTGAATCTACCTATTCATTTAGGTTACACTAGTGGTAAAGGAATAGATGATGCGCGAATAGCTGAGGATCTACTCTCGCTTGGTGTAAAAGAAGTAACTTTTACTGTTTTTTCAACTGATGCTTTGCTTAGGAAAAAGTGGATGGGTGATGAAAACCCGGAAGAATCGTTAAAGGCTCTTAAAATATTCAGTGAAAACTGTGAAGTACATGCTGCTGCGGTAATAGTGCCTGGAGCTAATGATGGTGATAAATTATTTCAAACCTGCAGTGATCTAGAAGAATGGGGTGCCAAAGCATTTATACTCATGAGATTTGCTAATTTTGAAAATCAAGGCCTTATATTGGGTAATGAACCGATTATCAATGGTTTGACCCCACATTCTCTTGAAGAATTTGAAAATCTGGTTCGGCAGTTAAATAAAGAATTTAGTTTCCAGGTTACGGGGACTCCACTTTGTGACCCGGGAAATGATGCTCCATTTGCTCTTTCTAAAAGCAAAAACCAGGAATATTTGGATATTTTATCTGAAGTTACATCTGAAGCTACTATACTAACCAGCAAAATTGCAGCACCCTTCATAAAAAAGATCATCACTAATATTGGGGCAGAAGACTTGGTAAATGTAGTTACCGCAGATAAAGATATAGGATGTCTTATAACCGAGAAGGATTTAGAAGGAATAGACCTTAAAGATCTAAAAGAAACAGTTTTAATTCCGGGACGTGCCTTCGTGCATGACAAGAGAGCAGAAGAAGTTTTAAGTCGTGATGGTGTGGAGAGAATAGTAGCCAGAGGGCCGGATAAACTTTCTGTAGATGGTGAGATGAGCAGCACCCTTAGTAAAAAAGAAGTGCTTAAAGCTGAATTATATGCTTTCCAGGATTTAATAGAAGCTATAAACTTCTTTGGGATTAGAAAAAAAATAAATAACTAATTTTACATCAATTTTATTTTTAACTGAGTAAATTTTATCGATACTAATCATTTTTTTATTTTAATTAATGTAATCTCACATCTTGAACCAAGCCTCATTGGAGGCCCCCAGGTCCCTGTACCCTGAGATACGTAGAGATGTGCTCCCTGATAATCATATAGACCTTTAATGTAGGGAAAAATCGTTTTTACCATATAGTTAATAGGGAAGAACTGACCATTATGAGTGTGACCTGAAAGTTGCAGTTGAATTCCAGCATCTTTAGTTGTCTGAAATTCCCTTGGTAGATGATACAAGAGAATGGTGGGTTTATTTCTGTCGAATTCAATGTCCTGGAGTATTTTTTCTAGATATCTTTTCTCTGAAGAATAATCCACCCCTATTATTTGCAAGTCCTTGAAGTGGAATACTTCATTCGTAAGTGTTTTCACTTTGGTTTTACCCAAAATTTTGGAAACTTCACTTAAACCTTGGTAAACATCATGATTACCTGTTACAAATAGTGTTGGAGCATTGAACCTGTTCAAAGCCTTAGGAATATCTTTATGAATCTTTGATGTTCCATCAAAAAGATCACCGGTAATGAAAATTATATCAGGCTCTAGCTTATTGGTTTTATTTACTATCATTTTAATAAATCCCAAATTTCTTATGGGACCTATATGAACATCACTGAGCTGAACAGCCTTGATATCATTTTTGATGCCATCTATATGAACATTGATTTCTTTAACTTCCATGCGAGTGGCATTAATTATTGCATATATGCTCACCAAAACTGCTATGATAATTAATAGTTCTCCTATAATTAGAGTGGATATTTTTATTAAAAAACTGATTAAGAGAATAAATATTGAATATAACACTAATAAGATAATTATATAGATTGATATTCCAAACCATGCTGCAGAAATGGAATAAAATATTCTAGATGATATGTTTGAAAACATCCGTTCTAGCGAGGATGAAATAGGATAAGACAGAGTTACAATTAATATCAAAATGTATAGTGTATTTGTTCTGGGTAAATTGAAAAAAGTACTCACACCATATAAAACAGCATAATTAAGGATTAAAAACCCTAAAAAAAATAATGATGTGGCCATTATGGATCGAAGCATTTTTCTCAAATTTATTAACCTCTGTAATAGATTTTTGATGGACAAAAATAGAGTATAAAAATAATAGAATAAATTATTCAATAAATAAGTTGTTTAGATTATAGAAGTTTCTGGCAGAAGTTTGACTAGTATATAATCGTACATCATGGATTTCCTAATTTCTGATATGTCGAGTAATCTTTTATCATTAACCTTCACATCTGCAATTTCATCATGATACTTTTCGTAGTTTAGTTTAACTCTAACTCCATCTAACTGGCTTACTACTGGTGCAGGGGAGTAAACCTGTTTCATAGCTGGCACCTGGTTTTCTATTTCTGTTTTAACTAAAATAGACGGTACAATTGGAGGATCATCTGACATATCCACTCTTTTCTGATCTAGAATTCCTTCTGCAACCCTCACTAATTCTTTAAGCGCTCTTATATTTTCTCCTCTTTTAAGTCTGCGTGGTATCCTTCCTAGACCTCCTACATATGCATCTGCTCCATGTATATCTTCCACATTTATTTGTGGTGCGCCAGTTACAATCACCGGGATTTCTATATCTTCAAAAAGATGAGATTTGTTTAATATACACTCTCTAAAGCTTCCTAAAGCAAAAACTGCCAAGTCATGTTCTTCGATAAGTTTCTTCTCATCTTCAGAAATACGGGATATACCTTTTCCTGCTCCACGTTGTAGTCCAATCATATTATCTTTGGCCCCGTAACGACGCAGGTATTCAGATATATCACATGCGGAATGGGGAAGATGCTGCCTAGCTAGGGTAGGTGAAACTATCGCAATTTCGGTTCCAGCCATGGGGGCTATTTTAACTTTTCCCAAAAGTTGTTTTGCTTTTTCCTCCACTTTTTCAACATCTTCAATGGGAACGGCGAGGGTTAAAACCAGATCCATCTGACTGATATTTTCTTGAAGCACGAATCCACCTAGATCTTCTATTAACTCGGTTATTTCCTCGTGTTTGTAAATTCCCCCAGTGTATGTCAGTGTTTCATACATAAGTTTTTCTCCAGTATTTTATACCGTATTTCAGCTCTTTTAATGGGATTTAATGACGCATTCTTGTGTGAAGGTAATCCAATGGCTCTTTCACCAGCAAAATTAATTTCTCTGTTTATTTCATTCTTCAGATAATCAGGATAAACTAGATAATCATAATTATCATCAGTCACAATTCGGAAGCCCATGTCTTCAACAATCTCTCTTAAAAAATTTGAATATACTTTAACTTTTATTTTTCGATTTTCATTCCTTTTTTTCTGGAAGTATGATGCTTTCATGAAAAAATTTTTTAGCTGTTTATTTAATCTTACGTTCTCTGTTTCCATTTTCAGGACTTCTGCTATATTTTTGATGCTTTTTTCTATTTGGGAGAATGTGTTCAACTTCAGTTTTATGAATTGAGTGTTAGAATTTTCAGGGGTTTCAGTTTCGGATAGAACGACTGCGAAATCTGCATTGGTATAATCCTGATTTTTTGTTATTGTAAATACGGATATGCCTAGTAAAAGTAGAATTTCCTGACACATTGGTGTGGTTACAATTAAAAGATTTGATTGATCCTGTTTATTCTTCATCAATTAATCACATATTATTATATATCTTAATATTTATTAGCATCTTTTACTGAAAGGTTCATTCTATATAATTTAATATTAATTTGATAATATAAAAAAAATGGATTTACCAAAGAATTTATATAATTAATTAAACAAAAAAAATATTACTAAGACCGTTTTATGTAGGTCTAAGGATGTGAATGAAATTGTTTAGAACAGATGAAGGTCCAAAAACAGCTCCCATTCAAGAAGGAGAAGAATACGAAGTTAAAATTGAAGATGTAGGTAAAGAAGGCGATGGAATAACCCGAATAGAAGGTTTTGTCGTTTTTGTGCCTGATACAAAAGAAGGTGATGAGGTAAAGGTTAAGATAACCTCCGTAAGAAGAAGGTTTGCTTTTGCTGAAAAAGTATAAATTAAAATTTACCTATTTTTAAGAATAAAAATCTAATGAATTCACAGAATTTTTGATTTTTTTATTCAACTCTATTATTTAATTATTTTTATTCTGGTGTTTTTTTCTATGAGAGTTTCCCTTAGCTTGGAGAGATCATATTCTAATGATCTTGCCATAATGATAGATGCTCTGCGAGCAAGCACCACCATAACATCAGCTCTTCAAAGTTTTGATTCCATCATACCTGTAAAGACTATTGAAAAGGCCGTGCATCTGGCGGGAGAACTGGATGCTACTCTAGCCGGTGAGCGGGGAGGTGCAAAAATAGAAGGTTTTCATGTGGGTAATTCTCCCGTGGATGTACAAAATTTCGGTGGAGACGTTCTAGTCCTCACAACCACTAATGGTACGAGGGTGTTGGAAGGTATGAAGGCAAAAGTTCTTATAGGATCCTTTATAAATGCTGCAGCCGTTGCTATGAAAGCTGTTGAACTTGCAGATGAACACATAGAATTAGTTATGGCAGGTGTAAATGGAAAATTCGTTATAGAAGATTTTTTAGGTGCTGGGGAAATAATATCCTGCATAAAAATCCACCAAGAAGACCTGGAAATGGATGAAATGGCGTTGGCTGCATTGATGGCTTCTTCTGATAAGAATATGGTGAATGATGCTGTTAAAGGTTCGGAATCTGCAGCGGGGCTACTTGCATTAGGATTTGAAGAAGACATTGAATTTTCGCTTAAAAGAAATATTTATGATACAATACCCATTTATAAAAATGGTGTTATAAAAAGTTTGAAATGATTTTATATGGAACAAGAATTACAGAAAAAAGGATCACTTAGGATAATTGGCACTGCACATGTTTCTGAAAAGAGCATAGAAGAAGTTAAAGCTGCCATACTGGAAATTGAACCAGACCTTGTGGCGGTTGAATTAGATTTAGCCCGTTATAATAATCTCTTGAATGAAAAAATGGGTGAAAATCAACAAAAAGATGTTAAGGTAAGGGAGTTAATTAAAAATGATCAGTTAACCATATTTGTTGTTAGCAAGTTTCTTTCCTACATGCAGAAGAGGATAGGTGAAGATGTGGGCGTGAAACCGGGTTCAGAGATGATGGTTGCTATTGAAGCTGCAGAAGAAGTGCGTGCTAGAGTGGTGCTTATAGATCGGGACATACAGGTTACACTTAAAAGGGCTTTAAATCAGATGAGTCTTTGGGAAAAGCTTAAATTTGCTTCTGGATTATTAGGATCAATTTTCAGTCGCGGCGAAGTAGTAGATGATATTGAAAAAATCAAAGAAAGTGATACTTTATCTGAAGTTATGGAATACTTCCAGAAAATGTCCCCCAAAGCATTTGATGTATTGGTAACTGAGAGAGATGCTTATATGGCTCGTATGCTACTGGATATACCTTCAGAAGAGAATGTAGTGGCAGTAGTAGGTGCAGGGCATCAGAAAGGGATTAAAGACTTCATGAATAACCCTGAGACGATACCTTTATTATCAGAACTTTTAAAGATTAAAAATTAAGTATTAATTGAAAAGAGTAATAATTTTATTCGTTAATTTTTAATTATTCTTGATGTACTGTATTAAAAATTTAAATTTTACTTTTATAAAAATAACTTAAATCAAATCTTTTTTTTAAAAAATTATTTTTATTGTAAAATCGCCAATAAGTCTATTTTATTCCCTAGAATTTATCATTAACCAATCGAAAAACTTGTTGATAATTTATATTTTTACCAAATTATAAAGTAGAAAGATAAATTATTTCTGGATTAGCATTCCAAAGGTAATATTTACTAGAGATTCATATAGACTTTAATATGGATATTTGGAAAATTTCCCTTAAAAGTGATTAAAAATGTATCTCGTATTCAGATGTAATTGTGGGCGTGCAGTATACTCTAAAGAGGGAGTCATCAGGAAAAGTTGTGTTTGCGGTGAAGTCCTGAAAGTTAAAGAGATGAAAATTCTACATAAAGCTGAAAACGTTCTAAGTGCCTCAGAAATTATTAGGAAACTGCAGGAAGAAAAGTATGGTTCCGGATATTTAACTACTGCTGATAAATTACGCTGAAATGTTCAAATTATTCAACATATAATAAAATAGTTTCATTTTAAGAAAATTTCTTAAATATAATTCTCTCAGATTTTCATTCATAAAATTAGGTGAAGCAGATTTTTATGACGTCCAATATCTATGATATTACCAAGGATGGCGAAAGAAGGAACATTGAGTTTAAAGAGAATCTTAAAGAAAATTATCACCTTAAAAAGGATCGAATCCAACGTCTTGCATCCCAGATGAAGTATAGAATGGAAAAAGGAGATGGTGAAGCTGTTTATTTTATAGGGGTCGATGATGATGGAAAACTTGTGGGTCTCAAGGATGAGGAGATGAAAGAATCAATCTTTGTTCTGAAGAAAGTAGCCCAAGAAATTGGAGCTAAAGTTTCAAACACACAATATCAGGAAGCAGGTAAAGGAAGAGTAGCTAAGGCTTTAATATGTAAAAATAGTAATCTCAAACGAGAACATCTTCTAGTTGGAGTGGCGGGACATGTAGATCATGGCAAAAGCACTTTGGTGGGTACTCTCACTACTGGATCCTTGGATAATGGTTCGGGAAGAACCCGAATATTCCTAGACGTGCAAAAACATGAAATAGAGAGAGGTCTTTCAGCAGATCTTTCCTTTGCGGTCTATGGATTCCGTGGTGGGAGTCCGGTACGTATTAAAAATCCCCTTCAGAAAAAAGAAAAGTCTAAAGTAGTGGAGCATTGCGAAAAAGTTGTTTCATTTGTAGATACCGTGGGGCATGAACCTTGGCTTCGAACCACTATCCGTGGGATTGTGGGTCAGAAATTGAACTACGGTTTATTAACCATCGCCGCTGATCAAGGCCCTACTCACATAACTAAGGAACATCTAGGAATTATGTTGGCTATGGAACTGCCTATAATGGTGACTATTACTAAAATAGATATAGTAACCAGTACTAGAGTCAAAGAAGTTAAAAATAAAGCATTTGAACTCTTAAAGTTGGTTGGAAGAATCCCTTTCATGGTTAAATCAGCTGAAGACGCAGTATTTGTCGCTAAAAACATGAATCAACATTTGGTGCCGGTGATAAAAGTATCACCTGTTACTGGAGTTGGATTGGAGCTTCTTGATGAATTATTCTATCAGTTAAAGGTTCCTTCTGATGGTGAGTGTAAAAAACCATTCATGATGTATATCGACAGGATATATTCCGTTTTAGGTGTGGGAACTGTGGTAAGTGGAACCGTGAGACAAGGAAAGATTAAAAAAGGTGATAAACTTCTTTTAGGACCTACCAGCTCTGGAAAATTTATTCCTATAAGTGTACGTTCAATAGAAATGCATTACTATAAAAAAGACAGTGCAGAAGCCGGAGAAGTGGTGGGAATATCCATTAGTGGAGCTGAAGTACATTCCATTAAAAGAGGCATGATCATCTCAGATTTACTCTATAAACCACATCCAGTAAGGGAATTTGAGGCAGATGTAACTATATTAGTACATCCCACAACTATAAAAGAAGGGTATGAATGTATAACTCACATTGAAACTATCGCGGAGACTACAATATTTCAACCTTTGAATAAGGAATATCTTTCAGCTGGAGACTCTGGTAAAATTAGGATGAGATTCAAATATCGACCTTACGCTATTCGAGAGGGACAAAAACTAATATTTCGTGAGGGTAGGAGTAAAGGTGTTGGTGAAATCAGTAAAATATGTGAATAATTTAATATTATTAATTGTATAATGATTTCATCCCTTATTTTTTTTGAAGTAATTATATGCTCAATTCAGAAAAAAATTAAGCAAAAGTTAAAGTAAGGACCATGAATAGAGAATACAGAAAATGAGAAATTCAAGTTTAATTTTAGAACAGTACGCAGATTCAAAGAATTTCGAGGCAAGAGTTGAATTAAATAGGAGATTTGGAACTAATCCATTTAGATGGACGTCTTGGGTATTTGATCAGATTAAATTTCCTGAAGGAGCTAGAATATTAGAACTTGGCTGTGGAAATGCGCTTTTGTGGAGATCAAATCTGCATAGAATACCAAATGATTCACATATTATATTATCAGATTTCTCTGAAGGGATGTTGAATGATGCTAGGAATATTTTAAATACCGCATTAGATAAATTTGAATTCAATGTAATAAATGCGGAGCAAATCCCTTATTCTGATGGTTTATTTGATATTGTTATTGCAAATTATATGCTTTACCATATTCAGAACCTGGATAAAGCCTTATCTGAAATTAGTAGAGTGTTAAAACCGGGTGGTACACTTTATGCGGCCACATTTGGATTAAATTATATGAAAGAATTAACTGAATTAGTATCCAATTATGATGATGATATTTCATTTTCATTAAATCCTCTTGCACGTGCATTTGGCCTAGAAAATGGAGAAGAACTGTTAGGCAAAAGTTTTGAAGATATTAGAATCATGACATATTATGATAATTTGGAAGTTACAGATGCTGAGCCGTTAGTTAACTATATTTTGTCTACAAAAGTAAATAAAATCATTAAAGGCCCTAATAAGGAAGATTTTAAAGGATATGTTAAAAGTATTCTCAAAAGTAGAGGTAAAATCAACATTACGAAAAAATCAGGTTTATTCGTGGCCCAAAAAGCCAAAATAAATTCATTAATCCTTTAAGATATTCATAATAACTTTTGTACTACAATTAATATTTAATTTTTTGTAAACTCCACTTTACCCTAAGATAGTTGAAACTTAGAAACTAGTGATTAATGCATCTTTAAAAAAAAACAGATTCATTGAAATGTGAAAACTGGTGCAGTTTTGGAGCTAAATAAAATTAGAAATTCGAGAGATTGTACACCCTATTCTATTTTTTTATTTATATCATCAAGCATCTCGCATGTTTTACAGATTCTTAAAGAGGATGCCTCGCCACATTTTTCACATTTAAACAGTTCAGTAAGTGTTTTATTATGCTTAAAAGTCTTTTCAAACGATTTTAATATGTTTAGTTTTGTGCCGGGATAATCTTCTTCTATTTTATTTAAATAATTCTTTAATTTAGCTCTTAATGATTGTTTAGAATAAGGACATTCTGCAAAATGCACATCAACTCCATTGAGAACCGCCCAAATACCCACATCCTTCTCAGGAATCCTCCATAACGGTTTGATTCTGGGAACTAGTTGAGGGTGGATTCTATCTAATTTAGGTCCAAACTTGGAGAATCTCCGAAAATCAGCCCGGGCAAAGCTCATTAGATATGATTGAACTTCATCATCCAGATTATGACCTGTAGCTAACTTGTCTGCACCTAACTGATAAGCGGTTTTGTTGAGGACATGTCTCCTGAAAACTCCGCATGGTATGCAGGCACTTTTGTATAGACTGTGAATCTGATCCAATTGTAATCCAAATTCCCCTTTAAATGATTTTTCTATTAATTCAATTTCTAATAAATCAGCATGTTTACGTGCTGTTTCTAAACCCTCCTCTCGGTATCCTAAGATACCCTCATCGACGGAAATAGCTACTAATTGTAAATTAAATTCGTTTCGAAACTTATCTAGAAGAAACATAGTTAGAATACTATCTTTTCCACCAGAAAGTGCAATTGCTACTTTTTCACCATCTTCTAGTAATTTATAATCCTCAATTACCTTTCTAACCCTTTTCTCTAGATTATAATTGAATTTTTCTCTATTCAGGGCTTCCATAAAAAATATATGGGAACTGAAACATATATATGAACTATGATATCTGCAGAACTTACCATAATACCTATAGGAACCTCCAAGACTAGTCTCAGCAAGTATGTAGCTGCTGCAATTTCTGCTCTGGATAAAGTGGGAGTTAAATATAATATAACTGGTATGGGAACTATTATAGAGACTAATGACCCTGAAAAACTTTTTGATTCCATAAAAATGGCTCATGAAGCTGTTTTTAATGAGGGGGCTCAGCGAGTAGCCACTAGCGTCAAAATAGATGATCGTCGGGATAAAGAAGAGACTATAGAAGAGAAAGTATTATCTGTAAAGAAAAAAATGTCTTAAACACTCCCCAAGAAATAATATCAAATAAAAGTGCTAGAGAGTTTGATTAGTCTCCCAATAAACCCTTAAATAATATCTAAATTTAGTAATTAGATACTGGAGCTTAAAGCTTATAAATTCCAAATTAATTAAATAAGAACTTGAAAAAAAATTAAAGGTTTAGTTGAAGTATCCCATCCAATAAAAATTTGTTGGAATTTAATTCAAAATCTTTTCTGAAGCATCTTTTAAGGCAACTATTATTTCTTTTAAATCATTTGCTTTTAAATCAGGATGTACTGGTATTGAAAGTACCTCTGAAGCAGCTTTATCTGCTTGAATACAGTTTCCTTTAATCCCTAAGTTTTGGTAGAGTTTTTGTCTATAAATTGTTTTAGGGT
>PMNN01000187.1 GCA_003161815.1 Methanobacterium sp.
TCATCTTATGGAATAGACTCGTTATATAAAATTATAAAAAAAACCAATATAATCTTTTTAAATGAAAAAGAAATCTCTCTTTTAACTGGAGAAAATTTAGAGAAAGGATCAAGGATATTAATAGAAATAGGTGTTCCTATGGTAGTAGTTACTTGTGGTAAACGTGGAGCAAATCTTTACACATCCGAAGGTGTAATCCATTCCTCACCTCCAGAAGTTAAATCCATAGACACTACAGGAGCTGGAGATGCTTTTGCAGCAGGATTTATTTCATCATTCGTTAAAAACCAAGAAATCAGTCAATGTCTTCAATTTGGAAATGTAATGGCTTCCAAATGTGTCTGTAATTTAGGTGCCATTAACATTCCAACAATTAAAAATTTGAATTTCTAAACATAGTAAAGAAAATGATTTATACTTTTACTGATTTAAATCCCGTAAAAATTCGATGCATTCCCCCTTGAAACTTTTTCTATTTCATCTGCTTCAAATCCCGCAAGTTTCATTTGATGAACAGTCTTAGGAACAGAAAGAGGATTTGAAGGCGAAGAGCTCATATCACTATCCAAAATGAATTTCTCAAATCCATACTCATCTAAAAGATTAACTGCATCCTGGGGACTCATCTTTTGTGGTTGCACAGTAATGCCCAGCATGCCTTCAAAACCTATCATCAAGTCTATTATAGAGTTATCAACATGATCTACAAGTACTAAGGCTGGATTTATGTTTTCATGAATTATGGATGAGGTTATTTGTGTAACCTCTCTCTTATTACGGCGAGGAGTATGTACTATTACTTTCTTCTCCAATTCCTGGGCTAGTTGAAGTTGTCTTTTAAAAACATCTTTTTCAGCGGATGATGTGGTTTCCAATCCTATCTCCCCAATAGCCACTACATCTTCATGTTCTAAGAGTGATGGTAATTTATCTAGAATTACTTCAAAATCAGAGGTGATACTTCTTGGATGGATACCTAACGCTAAGTAAAGTTTTAAACCATTTTCTGCAGCTCTTTTAACGTCATTATTCATGAGACGATGAATATGATCTAGAACTACCGCGGAAGTGCTCATTTTTAGGGGGTCATGGGCACAGGTTATGGCTGATTCAACACCAGCTACAGCCATTGTCTCAAAATCTTCATAGGGCCTGGTATCTGCATGTATATGCGCATCTATCATGGATTATCAAACCTAAATAATCAGTTATTATATAACGTTATTTTATATTTTTTTTTAATTTTCTACTTCTTAAATTCAGATAATATATTAATTATTAATGATTTATACTTATTAATATTAGATTTCATAGTTTAAATTTTATGAAAATTGATTTAATCGTATAAAAAAAGTATTTTATTTAAAATGCAAGGTGAAATTTCAATGGATTCTAAAAATTTATTAAAGATTTATGATGAAGTGAAGGATGATTTAAAGTTTATTTCTTCATCAAGAGTTCGAGCAAAAATTATAATTAGTTTAACTGGTGGAACTGCTGGATTAAAAGATTTGAAAGAATATTTAGCTTTGGATACAACCAACATTCTACATGCCATTAAACAGTTGGAAAAACAAGATCTCATTTTTAAACAGAAAGATAATTATTTTCTAACCCCAACAGGAATTATAATGGGCTTGAAATTGGTGGATACCATAAAAACAATTTCTACAGTGCAAAAATATAAGAAATTATGGCTTGATCATGAAATAGTTGATATACCGGAGAATATGCTTCTGAGAATGGGGGAACTTTATGCTTCAACTCTAGTAGAGTCTGAAGTTACCGATATTTTCAAACCCCTAGAAAATTATTCCCAGATTTTATCGGAGTCAAAAACAATAAGAGGGATATCACCCATTTTTAACCCTGATTTTATAGATGCATTCAAAATATTAGTAAAAAGCGGTAAAGAAGTGGAACTTATTCTAGCTCCTCAAATAATTAAAGAAATGATGAACATCATGGACCCTGCAAGTTTGATGGAATTAGCTGGGCTGGTTTCCCGAGAAAAACTTAAAATATGGACAATGGATCAGGATATTAAAGTAGCTTTCACAGTCACGGATAAGTTTATCTCTCTAGGCTTATTCTCAACCAACGGAGAATATGACACAACCAAAGACTTGGTAAGTGATCATCCTGACGCTGTAACCTGGGGTAATAGTTTATTTGAATATTATCGAGATAAATCTCATGCATTTAAACTATAAAAGTGCACTAAATTATTATATTCATTAAAGCTCTTAGGATTAATAGAAGATTCTATTTTATTTAGATGAGTATTTCATTCATCTTAAATAAAAAAAAATAGATTAGATTTAGACTATATGGATTCTAAATCTTCAAAACTAGTTTTAAGAGTCATTAAGTCTTTAATAACTTGATAAAGATTTGAAATGGGAATTCTGATTTGTTTTGAGTTATCCCTATTTCTAATGGTGACTTTATCATCGTCTAGAGTATCATGGTCAATAGTCACTGCAAAAGGAACACCTATCTCATCTGATCGGGCGTAGCGTCTTCCAATAGTTCCAGAAGAATCATATTCAGCTATAATATTATCATTTCTTAATTGATCTCTGATTTCCAGGGCTATTTTCACCTGATCCTCTTTATTCACTAATGGTAAAACATTAACTTCTACAGGAGATATGTCTGCAGGTAAGCTGAGTAAATTTCTATCATCTTCTTTATGGAAACAATGCAAAAGCACAGCATAAAATATTCGATCAATACCATATGATGGTTCTATAACATGAGGATAAATCTTATCTCCTCTTACAGTTTCCTCTTCTTCCTGGAATTCGATGAGATCATCTGTTAACTGATAAATGCTTCCTTCCACCTCTATTTCATATTCCCCTTTTTCTTTAAGTGCCTGGCTAATCATTGAAGCATCAGTATCTTTTATGGTTTTCAAAATCTTAGGCGCATCTGCCTTGAATAAAGGTCCGAACTTACTCATTTGTGGTTTAGCCACTAGTTTCTTTACCGTTTTTGGCTCAGAGTATTCGATGAAAACTCTTAAATCCTCTTTACTATAATGGCTGTGGGATTTAATATCATAATCTGCTCGATCAGCAATGCCTATTATTTCAATCCAACCATATTTATCCGTTAAAATTTCCACATCCCAGCAATCTATAGCGTAATGAGCCATTTCACTAGATAAATGTTGCCTGAATCTTATAACTTCTTCTGGTATTCCTAAATCTTTTAAAAACCTTCTAGCAAGGCATAATTGATATGTAAGCATTTCACTGGAGATAGTGTTACTTTCTAATGCATCTTTAGCAGATAACTTTACCATATGTTTTCCATTTGATTGCCTATCTGNNTAAAATCGGAGCAGCCTTTTAAATGGTATGAAGATTCCCTGGGCAGTTTCCGGTCGCAGGTAACCTGTTTTTTTACCTTTCGCCCCAATAACTGTCTGGAACATGAGATTATAACTCCAAACATGAGTTAAGTAGCCACCGCATTCAGGGCAACATATTTTCTCATCAGATAACAATTTTGAGAGTTCTTCATTCTCTAATCCTTCCACATCTCTTCCTGTGGCTTCTTTTATTACATGATCTACTCTGAATACTTCCATACAGTCTTTACATTCAGTCATTGGATCTGTGAAGTGATCAACATGTCCTGATGCTTTAAGAGCNNGCTACTCCAGAATAAATTTCAAATGAGGACCATAAAAATCCTCTTTTTTTGGCGATATTCATAACTTCATCATTTTTCATTTAATCATCTCAACGTATACTCAGCTTTAAAAAAAAATCGAAAAGAAATCATTTATAAAATAAAAATCTTTATTTCAATACCATCATCTGGTATTGGATCTATTAATAATTTCATAATCATGCTTTATTTTACTGGTAACCGGGCTTTTTTGACCCATATATTTACTATCTCTCTCCGGATGTCCATACGGTCTCTCCGAAGGTGAAGTCATGGTTTCAAAAACGATTTGACAAACCCTCTGGCCACTGTATAATGCAACTGGCATTTTACCAATATTAGATATCTCCAAGGTGATTTTACCCTGAAATCCAGGGTCTATATAACCCGCGGTAACATGCATGGTTACACCTAATCTCCCCATAGAAGAACGCCCTTCCACTCGAGCAACTAGATCGTGGGGTAATTTAATGGTTTCATAAGTGGTGGCTAAGGCGAATTCTCCAGGATGGATTATGAATGGTTCTCCTTCATCTAGGAAAAATGATTCCATGTAGGATTCCAAGTCGCTTTGATCCATGGGATCAATGCATGGTTTTCTGATGATTTTGAAGCCTTTAAATTCTTTACCAATTCTTAAATCAACTGATGATGGCTGTATNNTATCACTTAAAATAGCCATAATTCTACCTCTTCACTTCTTTGACGTCTTCTTTTTTTAAATCTATAGATGATGGATTCCAAATCACGTTAGGAAGTCCGCAACTATTCCCCACACCTACTAATAAAATCTTAGAAGCAGGAGGAGATCTTAAAATAGTCTTCTCAACTATGGGGATAGTTTTAACTGCAGCGTCAAGTATTTCCTTTTTCATTGGACTTATAGCTTCCTCAGGACTCATCTTAACAATAACTGCTTCAAACTGGAGATCCTCTTTCACCATTTTTTCTTCAATGATCCATTTATCCACTCCAGGACCACCTATCACTACACCAATACCCTCAGCAATAGAACCTGTTTTCTCTCCTTCCATCTTAGCCGCTGCATCAACAGTTATAATCCTTTTAATTCCTTCATCATCTATTAAAGAGCTTATGGCTTTACCTATTTTACCCGTCCGAGCCCCAGGACCTTTAGCTCGAGCCATGACCAACGTTCTATCATGAAATTCTNNTCTCCAATAGGTTTACCCTGTGAAAATGCTTCTATTCCTTCAAATTGAGCCTTAGCTATCCTCATAATTAGAGGCATACTCATTTGTAACATGAAAAGTATCTGCAAGTTACCTGTTTTTTTAGCTAAGTCGAGATTATGTCTCACTTCCTTAGTCACATTGCTTATTCCAAGGATGGCTTTAAGAGTCATTATAATATTAGATTTCCATTCGTCATCAGCCTCAGGCGCCATCTCCCAAGCCATAGATTTAAATCTCTCTTCACCCATATCCAAGATTTTATCGATCTTAGTTACAATTCCATTTGGATCTAGGTTAACTGGAGGGATTATAAAAAATTCCATAAAATTCTGAATACTTTCTTTAGGATCTTCAGGTGGATTTCCTTTATCCTTTGATATTTTCACCAATATATTCTCTGCTTTATCAACCATTTCTTCCAATTTTAGGGTTGCTTTATTAACACCCGACAATATCCGATTTCTTATGATAATTGGAACCATTAAGATCAATAGAATAACGATAAGTATACCTATAATGTCGAAGGTGTTTAAGCCGAATACCATTAAAAATCCACCATAATTTTTTTTTATTCTTGATTATTTTTTAATCTAGTTTTTATTCTTCTTAGAGTTCCTTTTAGAGTATGTGCTTCTCTACCTGATATAAAGGATCTTCCCAAAAGTCTGCGAAATACTATTGATGCATTTTTACTTTTATGATTTGGATAATCTAATTTGTTTATGATTTCATCCATATTAGAGATTAAACTTTCTTTTTCTATTAATGAAGCCTCTCCTAAATCTTCTACAGGATATTTTTTCTCTTTTTTGAATAATTCATATAATATAATAGATGCAGCATGGCTTATATTCATTATCGGATAGGATTCATGAGTTGGAATAGAAACCACTAGATCACATAAGGTTATTTCATGGTTAGATAAACCATTACCCTCTCTACCGAATATTAAAGCCAATTTACCATTTATATTCATGGAATCCGCCAATTGTTCCGGGGTTACAGCAATTCTCTGGATATTATAACTTCCACCAGCAACACCCGTAGTACCCACCATAAAATCTATTCTCTCTTCACTAGCAAACTCCTCTAACGAATTATATGTTCTACGTTCACTTATAACATCCCTAGCGTGCATAGCATGATAATAAGTTTCATTTTCAATCTTACCCGGATTTATAAGCACCAGATTTGAAAATCCGAAGTTTTTCATAGTCCTGGCTAGGAAGCCTATATTTCCAGGGGATTCGGGTTCCACAAAAACAATGTAGATCATTTTTTTCATTCACAAATTAGATTTTCAACATAAATAAATTTTTTAAATGATAATAAAATCTGAATGGAGGTTATTATTTATGTTGATAGGATATTTGGAGTAATTTAAGTATGTTTAAAACATCGATTTCTAAACCTTCTTCTTTAAGAGAATCCCGAATGTGATACTCGCAGAAAGGGCATATTGTGATCACAGCATCCACATTTAAGTCCTTAATCATATCAACCTTTCTTTTACCAATTTTAGCTGCTAAATCCGGCTTACCAGATCTTACTCCTCCACCGGAACCGCAACATCGATCTGGTTCATCCATCTCAACAAATTCTAACCCTTCAATCTTCTCTAGAATTTCTCGGGGTTCTCTCCGGATTCCTTGACCTCTAGACAAGTGGCAGGGATCATGATAAGTCACCCTCATATCTACCGGTTTCATATCCTTAATGTTTAATTTATCAGCTAGGAACTCGCTGATTTCTACCACGTTAAGATTCACACCATACTTAGGATAATCATTTTTCAAAGTAGCCCCGCATCCAGCACAAACTGTGATGACGGTATCATAATCCTTAAAAACCTCTGCATTTTTCTTAACTATGTCTTCTACAATCTCCGTCTGCCCAGTTCTAATCATAGGGGAGCCGCAACAAACTTGATCTACAGGCACTATTACATCAATTCCCTGATTCTTCAACACTTCCACAAGAGCAAACCCTACATCCGGCAGCCGATAATCTATCATACAACCTGTGAAAAAGGCTATTTTAGGTTTTCCGTCCTCAGATTTCAATGGTTCCTGAGAAATAACTTTAATAAAACCTTCTCCTAATGGTTCCACTGATCTTCCCGTTTTTTTAATCAGTTCCTTTACCACCTTATGTGGTGGTAGGGGACCTATACCTTCCCTACAGGATAACTCCCTCAATTTTTCAATGGCACCCCCAAAAGTGTTTATTTCCTTAGGACAAACCTCCACACATTTCGCACAGGAAGTGCAGCAGTATAAACCCTCATCAAAACTAGTCTGGACGCGATCACCACAATCCCTGGGATCCAGTGCAAATTTACCCAGATAACGCATGAAATATGGACCAGCGAATTCTGTGGTTTCCTTTAATGCAGGACAGGAGGATAAGCAGGATAAACATTCAATACAACTTCTAAGTTTCTTTGAATTTTCATATTCCTCTGGTTTTATATTAGCCGGACATTGAAAGGTGCCGCAATCATCTATGAATAGTTCGAGTTCTTTTACTCTTCCATCTATTAAAGTACGTTCCACTACCAGATCCTTCATCACATCAAAATCTAACGGTTCGATGACATCTCTATCCATTATTTCCGCTTTACAAGCTAGCACAGTTTGACCATTAACTTTAACTGCACATGATCCACATTGACCTGCCCTGCATGAGCAACGATAAGAGATTTTAGCATCATAATTTTCATTTATATAATTTAAGGCATCTAAAACCTTCATCTTCTCTTTTTTATCTACTTTGAATGTCTCTAAGCGTGACTCATCATCTTGTTGAGGATGATACCTAAAAACTTTAACCTTTATCATATATGTACTCCTGATTATTCTTTAAAAAAGTTAATTAAAACCATTTAAAAGTTAAATTAAGTAATTTAATCAAACATATGAAAATATAGTATAACTTATGATGATTATATTCAATATTATACGATCTAATATTTAATCTTTTAACCTAAAAAAAATATCGTGATTATTATATGTCTAATTTTAAATTTTCCCAAAAATTAACCGAATATCTGAATAAAATAGAATTAATAACCGGAAGAGAGATAAAATTCTTTGAGAGTCCTGATTTAGGAATAAATGGAATAACTGCAGCCTATAATTATCATTCCAATTATATTCAAATAACACTCAACATGGAAAATCCGAGATCTACCGATGATAGAGAGAGATCTGTGGCTCATGAAGCCACTCATGGTTATCTTATGCATAAATTAAAGTTTTGCAGACCAATTTTCCATGAAAATGTCGATGATAATTATAAAAGAGATGTACATCTCCTCTTTACTATGTTAGAGGATATTGTGGTCAATAAAATCATACAGTATAATGGATTTCATCCCTTCGGCCATGAATATTTACCTATGGTCACCGAAGAGATAAAAATTGCTCACAAAGGTGAAGAAGAAGGGGAAAAATTTTATAAAAGATTTACTGATAATCCCCATCTAGAGGCCCTTCTCATGATCTCCCGTTACATAATTGCCTGGGGATTTTTGAAATACTATCATCTAGAGCCTCATGAGGAAAAACTAATCCTAGAATTCACCCAGACCTTCCAAAAATATTATCCTGATTATTACAAATTTTGCGTTAAAATAGAGGAAATTATTGAAGAAAACAATATTTTTATCGCTAATGATGAATGTCGTGCCATACAATTAATTTTGCATCTTTTTAAATTGGATGCAGGAATAGAGTTAACTCAAATAAATTAAATTTCAAAAATGTTTTTTCTGAAAATTTGAACTAATTGAATTAAATTCCGACAAGATCCTTGACTAAAAGCCAATATATTAATAATTCTTTCTCTTTTTCCTTGTAATCATTGAATCTATTACTTATTATATTCCAAAATTTTTTGTTATGTCCCATTTCCACTAAATGTGCTAATTCATGGAAAACAATGTATTCAATAAGATTAAGAGGTATATATTTCAAGTAGAGATTCAAATTGATGTTTCCCTGGCAACTGCAGCTACCCCATCTTGACTTCATCCTCCGGACACGGATTTGATTAACGGTTACATTCAATTCATAGGAGATTTCATCCACATATGAAGATATCACACGTTTAAATTCTTCATCGGATCTCTGGTTTAAACTTCTTTTTTGAGCTTCTTTTTGAGAG
>PMNN01000041.1 GCA_003161815.1 Methanobacterium sp.
ATGCTAATTTAATAACCTTACATGGTAAAGGTATTTCGAAAGAATTATTGAAAGCACTTGATAAAGGAAAACCTACTATTATTCTTCCGAATTTTAATGTAGAGGAATTAATTCGATTTTTAATAGATAATGGGGTTGATGGGAAAAGAAAAGCAGCGGTATGTGAAAAACTCAGTTATCCAGATGAAAGAGTGATAAAAACGTCTTTAAGCGGTCTTTTAGAAGATGNNCCGCCAAAATCCGTTAAAATATGAACAAATATTTGGTCTACGCTATATAATTAGACTATAAAAAAAGTACAGGGAATTTAACCCTCTAAAGCAATAGGGGCCTTTTTATCTTGTGAATCTCCGTAGAGAATTTCACCTATCTTTTTAAGCTCATCCATTCCTTTAACTTCATGATTCATGAGTGGAATCTCGGCGATTACTTGATTTCCGAATTTTTGTTGGATGGTTTTGAGGCGTTTTTCCTGTATATTCCTTCTAGCACGGCAGAATTCACAATCAGCCTCTTCTGGCTGGATTTGGTTAACGATAACCCCATCCGTGTACATATTATTCTTGTGAAGAGCTTCCATAGCTCGTTCTGATTCATATATGGACATCTCTTCGGGTATGACTACGGTTTTGAAGGATGTTCTTTCAGGGTCAGCCATAATTCCCCTTGCTTCTCTTATCCGTTTTTTNNTCCATATCCTCTAAAGCTTTATCCTCTTCATCTTCGTCTCCCATGAATGGCATGATGTTTTTAAAGGCTTTAGCCATACTTCCTATCTGACGTCTGACTGTGATCATTTTACCCACCCAAGAATCCATCATTTCCGGGAAGGATAGGAGTCTGAGTGTATGTCCAGTAGGTGCAGTGTCGAAGAGAACAATATCATATTCATCAGTAGTCATATACTGAAGAAACTTGTCAAAAGCGGCAGCTTCATCAATACCTGGAGACATAGTCGCCATATCCATCTGCTCTTGCATCATTCCCATATCCATACCCGGGTTTAATGTTTGTTGTTCTTTCATCTTTGCTTGGTACTCCTGCATGGCCATTTCAGGATCAATCTCCAATGCTTCCAGGTTCTCGGCTATGGGTGTAGGATTATAACCTATATTTCGCTCGTAGGAGTCTGAAAGAGAGTGTGCAGGGTCAGTGGATATAATAAGGGTTTTTTTACCCTGCCTAGCAAACCATAATGCAGTGGCTGCTGAAACAGTTGTTTTACCCACCCCTCCTTTACCACCAATAAATACGAATGTAGTTTTACCTTGTTTGAATTTGAAAAGATCTTTAAATGCCAATTCTATTCCTCCTTTTTTTCCAATTCTTTTTTAAATGTATCAAATTAAAGTTTAGTTTAAATTATTAGATTAAATAGTAAAAGATCAAATTTTTTCTGTCATCAAATCTTAATTTAAAGTTATATTATGTAACTAAATAAACCTACATATAAAAATTTGTGTGTAAAAATCTATATTATTAACATTGCATGAAATATAAAAATATAATACATTAGCAGTAAACGTCTAAGTTTTTTACTTATTATGAAATTTTATTACAAGTTTAAAGAATTATTAATGTGATGCCAAATGCAAGAAGAATCGAACATTCTACCTCCTTTAAATCCGGTGAAGACAGTTGAAACCATCTCTAATTTTATAAGAAATAAGATAGATGAGTCAAAAACAGAAGGATTAGTTATAGGTTTAAGCGGAGGATTAGACTCATCTACAGCAGTTAGTATAGCTGTAAAAGCTATTGATAAGGGTAATATATTAGGATTGATAATGCCCAGCCAAACCACAACTCCGGAAGACTTGGAGGATGCGTTTATTCTTGCAGAGCATTTAGGAATAGAAAATGAAGTAATAAATATTGATAGTCTTATAGAGCCTTTTGGAGAGTTATGTATTCATTCAACCTCCAAGTATTATAATCAACTAGCCAATGCTAATTTAAAGGCTAGGATAAGAATGATGATCCTATATTATCATGCCAATTCCATGAATCGGCTGGTAGTAGGAACTGGCAATTTGAGCGAGCTTTTAGTAGGATATTTTACAAAATATGGAGATGGAGGTGTGGATATACTGCCCTTGGGAGATCTTTACAAAACTGATGTAAAAAAGATCGCAGATTACCTACAAATTCCAGAAAAAATCTTAACTAAAGCTCCAACAGCAGGATTATGGTCAGGACAAACCGATGAAGAGGAATTGGGAATTAAATATCATCTTCTAGACGAAATATTATACTTAATAAGTACTGAAAAATTAAAAGATAATATGATAGCGGAGAAACTGGGAATTCCCACAAAAGAAGTTTTAAGAGTTAAAAATATGATGAAATCTGCTGAACATAAAATAACACCACCACCAATACCCAAAATTAGATGAGGAATCTATATGTACACTTTAATTTATATAACTACATCCGGAGCTTCAGAGTCAAAAAAAATAGCAAGGAAACTATTAAAAGAAAAACTAGTTGCATGTACAAATATTATACCAGAAATTGATTCCATTTATCTCTGGAAAGGAGAAATAGAGGAGGCTAAGGAATCTTTACTAATTGCTAAAACCCAATCCGATAAAGTGGGAATCCTTATAAAAAGAGTGGAAGAAATTCACAGTTATGATATTCCATGTATATTACAAATTCAAGTTAAAAAAGGTTCCAAAAATTATTTAGATTGGATGGAAAGCGAATTAGAATAAAAATAGATAAATTTGGGATAAATGAATATATAAAAAATGTTTCATTAAAGTTTTTAAGATCTAATTAAATTTTTTAAGATTTATATTGATTTATTACATAAAGGTAAATCTGATTTTATGGTCGGTGATTATTTTTTGACAGAAAATATAATAGAGAAGAAATGGCAGCAAAAATGGAGTGAAAATCATTCATTTCAATCAAATCCTGATAATAGAGAAAAATTATTCATAACCGTAGCTTATCCTTATCCTAGCGGGGCCATGCATATTGGGCACGGCCGCACCTACACAGTCCCAGATGTATACGCTAGATTCAAACGAATGCAAGGCTACAACGTTCTATTCCCCATGGCTTGGCACGTTACCGGAGCCCCTGTAATTGGAATAGCTAAAAGGTTTCAAAGGCAAGACCCCTGGACCATAGATATGTATAAAAATATTCATAAAGTTCCAGAAGAGGAGCTCCTTAATTTCACCGACCCAGAATACATTGTAAAATATTTCAGCGCTGAATATCATGATGTAATGCAGCGTATGGGTTATTCCATAGATTGGAGAAGAGAATTTAGAACCACAGACCCCAATTATCAAAAATTCATCGAATGGCAATTCAGGAAGCTTGAAAGTAAAGGATTAGTGAGAAAAGGAGTTCACCCCGTTAAATACTGTCCAGAATGCCAAAATCCAGTAGGAGACCATGACCTGCTTGAAGGAGAAGGCGTTGCAATAAATGAGCTTACACTTGTAAAATTTAAAATAAATGATGATTATCTTGTAGCAGCGACTTTTCGTCCAGAAACTCTATTTGGAGCCACTAATCTATGGTTAAATCCAGATGCTGAATATATTAGGATAAAAATTGTTGACGAAAACTGGATAATAAGTAAAAAAGCATTTAACAATATAATTCATCAAAAAAAGGATGCTTCAATCGTTTCTGATATTGATGCCAATGAATTGATAGGAAAATATGTAAAAAATCCTTTAACCAATAAGGATCACATAATCTTACCGGCGTCCTTCGTAGATCCCGGATATGCATCTGGAGTTGTATACTCCGTCCCAGCACATGCTCCTGCTGATTACATAGCACTTAAAGACCTTAAAGAGAATGAAGAAGTTCTTGAAAAATATAATATTAAAGAAGAAGTAGAAAAATTAGAGCCAATTAGTATTGTAGAGCTAAACGGGTTTGGAAACTTCCCCGCACAAGAAATAATCCAAAATTTCGGTGTTAAAAATCAGAATGACCCTAAACTCGCGGATGCAACTAATGAACTGTATAAATTAGAGCATTCAAAGGGGATTATGAGTCAAAGTATCTCTGATTATGGAGGATTAAAAGTACCATTTGCAAGAGACGAAATCATAAAAAATCTTCTTAAATCTAAAAAAGGAGATATAATGTATGATTTTCCTGAAAAACCAGTTATCTGTAGATGTGGTACAGAATCTGTTGTTAGAATACTCGAAGACCAGTGGTTCCTTAAATATTCAGATGAGCAATGGAAAAAAATTACATATAATTGCCTAGCTCAGGAAAAAATAGTTCCGGGAGAGGTGAGAGCGAATTTTGAATATTACATCGGCTGGTTAGAAGATTGGGCTTGCACTCGTCGAATTGGACTTGGAACAAAGCTTCCCTGGGATAAACAATGGTTAATTGAGCCCCTTAGTGATTCTACAATTTATATGGCTTATTATGCAATTGCAACGTATATGAAAGAGCTTAATCCTGATGATCTGAATGATTCCTTCTTCGATGATGTATTTCTAGACGCAGAAAAGTACTCGGGAGATATAAATAGAGAATTATTTGAAAATATTAAAGAAGAATTCAATTACTGGTATCCGTTAGATTGGAGACTTTCAGCTAAAGATCTAGTTGGGAATCATCTGTCATTTCATATTTTCCATCACTCAGCCATATTCCCCAAATATAAATGGCCAAATGGCATAGTGGTCTTTGGAATGGGACTTCTAGAGGGTAATAAAATGTCCTCATCTAAAGGAAATGTGATTCTCCTCAATGATGCCATAAAAACTCACGGAGCAGATGTAGTGCGTCTCTTTTTAATGGCATCTGCAGAGCCATGGCAAGATTTTGACTGGAGAGAAAAAGAGGTTAAAGGAATAAAAAAACGTTTAGAATGGTTTTCAGAGTTTTTAGATAAAATTGNNCAGACGAGAAAAGCATTACAGGAATCATTATTCTTACTTAAAAAGGACATAGATCATTATTTCTATAGAATAGAACATGACTTGGGTAATGAATCGTTCAAAGAGGAGATAATTAACATTCTAACTTACCTATCAAATATTTGGATACGATTAATGACTCCATTTGTCCCCCACACATGTGAAGAATTATGGAATAAGCATGGTGGATTAGGATTCATTTCTGAAGCTAAATGGCCGCAATATGATGATAATCTGATAGATTTAAAGGTTCAAAAAGCTGAAGAAGTTGTAATGGAGCTTTCTGAAGATATAAATGAAATTAAAAAGATTTTAAATAAAACACCAAATAAAATACATGTTTATATAGCACCTCAATGGAAATGGAAGATCCTTGATATTGCATTAGAAGTGGGTAAACCTGACATAGGACGTATAATGCAGGAAGCAGTAAAGCAGAAGATCCATGATAATAAAAAAGAACTTGCAATTCTCGCAAAAAAAATAGCCAGGGAAATGACTAAAATCAATTATGTTGGTGAAATCGACGAATACTCCATTATAATGGATTCATTAGAATTTTTATCTAAAGAAGCAAGGGCTGAAATATTAGTGTATAAAGAGCCAACCTATGATCCCGAGGGAAAATCGGGGAATGCTCTTCCATATAAACCGGCTATTTATATTGAATGATTCTACTCATTTAAATTTTTATTATTTCTAAATATTTAGTTAGTCCTCAGATTCTGAGGCTATTACAAGAACTTTTTTTTGAGTATAATAAATTTTAAAAATAATAATCAACATAAATAAATTATGAGGTGATGTAAGTATGTTCTCCAAAATAACCATAGACATTGGTAAAATAGGCAAGGAAGATTCGGATAAGGAATTATTGCGCATGGCCATAGCGGCAGAGTTGGATGCTACAAATTTTTACGAACAAATGGCAGCCATAACTGATAATAAGGATTTCAGGGAAGTTCTTTTAGACGTTGCCCGGGAAGAAAAAACTCATGTAGGAGAATTCCAGACTATGCTTCTAAGACTAGACGAGGAACAAGTAATAGAACTGGGAAAAGGCAAAAAAGAAGTAGAAGAATTAATTGGCAAATAGATTCTAAACTAGAATAAAACGGATACCATTGGATATATTATCAAATATTTGGCTTGATAATTTTAGTAGCAAATTTATTGCTAGCCCAATTCTCTATTTTTTTTTAATTAGCTCTGTTAAATGGAGTATGATTTTGAAAGAGAAAATTTATTTTTTTACATAATTTTTAAGAATACCTATTCCTTCTACTTCTACTTCAACAGTATCATCTACCTGCATTGGGCCTACACCTGGTGGAGTGCCGGTTGATATTATATCGCCAGGATTTAAAGTCATTATGTTTGATATAAATTCAACTAACTCCTGAGCACTGAAAATCATATTTGAAGTATTAGATTTCTGTTTAACTTTACCATTGAGTTTAAGGGATATTTCCTGTTTGGATTCAAGTTGGGTTTCTATCGAGGGCCCTATAGGACAGAAAGTATCAAAACTTTTAGCTCTAGTCCATTGCACGTCCTTTTGTTGCAAATCCCTTGCAGTAACATCGTTGACAATAGTGTATCCGCCGATATAATCATCAGCATCTTCCTCTTTAACTTGATAGGTTTTTTTGGAAATAACTACTGCCAATTCCGCCTCATAATCCACCTGATTGGATGAAGATGGATAAATTATGGAATCTAAATGTCCAATCACCCCAGTTGATGGTTTAATGAAAATAACTGGTTCATCCGGTAAATCCATATTCAACTCCTCGGCATGATCCTTGTAATTCAAACCTACACAAACTATTTTGGATGGTGATACTGGAGGAAGTAATTTAACGTCATTTATATCAAGTGTGCCATGTTGTGAAATTTTTTCAGATTCATTAAAGGCTTCCAGTATAGGGCAGCTGATTTCTGTTATATGTTTATCTTCTAAAATGCCGGATTTATTTTTTCCTTCATCTAGAAATCTTACAAGTTTCATTTAAAATCCTCAAATATAATTATGATTCATAATACTAAAAAATGAGTGAGGTACTGAATTTTAAATCCTTATGTAAGGATATAAAATAAAATTATTTTATTTAGAATTTGTTGTTGCTACCTCATCACGTGTTCTAATAATTTTGTAAGCTATGTAAGCTACAATGGCTATAATTCCACTGTAGATTATTATATCATAGTAACTAGAATATGATTCTATAATATTCCAGCTGGGACCTAATGTGAATCCAATATATCCTAAAACAAATGCATAAGGCAGTGAACCTAAGAAAGTGTAGAGAACGAATTTTTTAAGATCCATTCTGGCAACTCCGGCTGGTACAGTTATTAGTTTTCTAATTATTGGTATACACCGGCAAATTAGAACTGCTTCGTGACCGTATTTTTCAAACCATTTATCTCCACGGTCAAGTTTGCTGGGTGTTATTAGAACGTATTTACCATATTTATCAAGTAAGGGTCTTCCGCCTTTTAAGGCTATGAAATATATAACTAAGGCTCCTAAAACTTCTGCTAGAGAGGCTACTAGAGTTATTCCCCATAAGGTCATTTTCCCCTGAAAAACAGCAAATCCAGCTAAAGGCATTATCACTTCACTCGGAAGCTCTATACCGGTCATGTTAAGAGACATTCCAATGAAAATACCCCAGTAACCCAAGTTATCAACTAAATTAATCGACATATTCATTAAAGTTTCACTAATACCTGTCATAAAATTCTTATCTCTCCAATGTTAATTTTTTTATAAATCAACAAATTTTTTTTAAAAAAAGAAATTAAATGAAGTAAATTTAATTTTAAATAATACCATAATAAAAGCTAATGATCAAAGTTAAAGCTCCTACAACCCAACAATAAACGGAGAATATTAAAAGACTCCTTTTCCTTACTATTATCCTCAATAAGAAGGCTATAGCGAGGTAACCGAAAATAACGGCTGCTAAGAAACCGGCTATAATTGCGGCGGTGTTTGCCTCATATCCTGCACCTATAGTCTTCACCTGTACAGCAGCAGCGCCTATTATTGCAGGTATTGATAAAAGGAAACTATATCGTGCAGCTAATTTCCTGTCCAGTCCTGAAAAGAGACCTGCCGCGATAGTGGCTCCAGATCGGGAGATTCCTGGCGCTATTGCAAATGCTTCGAAAATACCTATAACCAGAGCATTTTTAAATGAAACATCCTTAACTTCTTTATGCCCTGTTTTAACTCTTTCAGCAGCCCATAGGAGGATACCAGTTATAATTAAGAAGAAACCTACGATAGCCACGTTGCTAAAAAGTAAATCGAATTGCTTTTCAAATAAATATCCTGCAAAACCTGCGGGAATGGTACCCACTACTATTAACCAGGCTAATCTTTTAAAAGAATTCTCCTTCAAACCTACCATGAATTTCCCACGAAACACGTCTAGAATGCTGGATATTAATGCTGCAATAATAGATAATATGTCTCTCCAGAAAAATCCGATTACAGCTACCAATGTACCCAGATGTAAGATTGTGTCAAAGGCAACAGCAGCGGAAGGATTTGGGTAATTTACCCCTATTAATTTTGGCACTAAAACCAGATGAGCAGAACTGCTGACGGGCAGAAATTCTGTTAAACCTTGAATTATCCCTAAGATTATAGCTTGAATTATATCCATTATAAATCACCATTAAATTAAACATTTGAATTAGATTTTATATTCATTACTCAAGATTTAAGTAGTTATACCCATGTTACACCCCAATTCCAACCCACTCATTACACACTTAAATTAGTTATTTACAGGGGTGTAAGGATTGAAAAATGGATTTTATTATGTGAATTCAAAAAATGAATTCAAATAAGGTTTTATTCCCAAGTTATCTTAG
>PMNN01000167.1 GCA_003161815.1 Methanobacterium sp.
ATGCCGGGATAGTCTAGCCTGGTAAGGCGCAAGACTGGAAATCTTGTGGAGCATAGCTCCTCCTGGGTTCAAATCCCAGTCCCGGCGTTTCAGAAAATAAATATAATGATTATAAACAAAGGAATAAAGAAAAAGAATTTAATTATAATTCTAAAACATGGAATATTTGGAGGTTAATTTGTATGGCAGAAGAATTTAAACATATGGTCCGTATTGCCCGGAGAGATTTGAATGGTAATAAATCAGTCGTAAACGCACTTTCAAATGTAAAAGGTGTTGGAATAGCATTATCAGGGGCTATATGCAAATCTATGAATTTAGATTTAAATCAGAAAATCGGAAATTTATCTGATAGTAAAATAACTGAAATTGAAGGTGCAATAAAAGATCCTAAAAAATTCAATCTCCCTGATTGGATGTTAAACCGACGTAATGATTATGAAACTGGTGAAACAGTACATCTCATAGAATCCGACTTAATGATGCGTCTTAGAGATGATCTGAATAGAATGAAAAAAGTTAGAAGTTATAAAGGAAGAAGACATGAAGTAGGGTTACCCGTCCGGGGTCAAAGAACTAAATCCACCTTTAGAAAAGGAACTTCAGTCGGAGTTAGGAAAAGAAGAGCAAGGCAAGTTTAAAAATTTTTATAGGAGAAATTTATTATGGGACATCCAAGAAAATCACGGAAAAAATATGATACACCATCTCACCCCTGGAATGCGGATAGGATAAAAGAAGAAAATAAATTAGTCGTGAAGTATGGTCTTAAAACTAAGAAAGAAATTTGGAAAGCTGAAACAATGGTTAAAAGGTATAGGAGGGATGCTAGGCAACTCCTGGGTATGTCCAGTGAAGGTATGTCCAGTGAACATAACATCTCTGAAAGAAATCAGCTTTTAAGCCACTTGATGAGATTGGGTTTCCTGGGGAAAGAAGCTAAATTAGAGGATGTATTAAACNNACTGCAAAAGAATCTAGAATTATGGTGGTACATGGACACATAGCTCTTGATGATAAAAAAATAGATGCACCTAGTTATTTGGTAAAGAGTGGTGAAGAAGATCTCATAGGATTTTATAAAGGCTCAGTAATGGAGAAGTATCATAAGGATCAGGTTTCCAAGGCTGGGGAGAAAGCAGAATAAAGATTATCAAACAAATAATTTTTTTAATTTATTAAATTATAATTAGGTGAAATTAATGGCGGAAAATGAAAAATGGGGTGTAGCTAATATATACTCCTCTTTTAATAATACTATAATTACAGTAACTGATCTCACTGGAGCTGAAACAATTACCCAATGGTCGGGTGGTAAAGTGGTGAGAGCAGATAGGCAAGAATCATCACCATTCGCAGCCATGGAAGCAGCTTCTAGGGCAGCAGATGATATAAAAGAAAAGGGAATAATAGGATTACACATCAGAGTCAGAGCACCTGGTGGAAACGGTCCTAGAACACCTGGACCCGGGGCTCAGGCCACTATAAGGGCATTTGCTAGGGCAGGTATAAGAATTGGTAAAATCGAAGATGTAACTCCAATACCTCATGATGGTACAGGAAGACCGGGAGGTAAAAGGGGGAGAAGGGTCTAAATGAATATAGACATCAAAAGTAAAGATGAACAAAATATCGTTCTAATAATTGAAGGTGTAGATGTACCTTTTGTAAATGCATTGAGAAGGATCTGCATGGTTGAAATTCCCACCATGGCAGTAGAGAATGTTGAAATATATATTAATGATTCACGTATATTTGACGAAGTTTTATCACACAGATTAGGATTAATTCCACTTAAAACGGATTTAGAATCAATTACACCAAGAGGAGAATGTGACTGTGAAGATCACTGCCCTAGCTGTAGTGTATCACTAGTCTTGAAAGAGACTGGTCCTAAAGTAGTTTACTCCGGAGATCTTACTTCACAAGACCCCAAGATAATCCCAGTTCTTGATAGAATTCCATTGTTAAAGTTAAGAGAGGGAGAAGAAGTAGAATTAGAGGCTATAGCACAACTAGGAATTGGCTTAGAGCATGCTAAATGGCAACCAACTACCACTTCTGCTTACAAATACTATCCAGTAATAACAATTGACTCAGAAAAATGTGAAGTCTGCGCAAAATGCGCTGAAGAATGCCCTCGGGGAGTTTTGCAGTTTGATGAGAAGGAGAATAAGGTTATTATATTGGATCCTGAACAATGTGCAATGTGTAAAACTTGTGTGAAGGATTGTGAACCATCAGCAATAACTGTTGAAGGTCGTGAGGATAAATTCATATTTAATATTGAAACTGATGGATCATTATCTCCAGAAACGGTATTAATAACCGCCTGCGATATACTAGCTCAAAAATCTGATAAAATCATTAACTTTAATAAAAAGGAGTAAGTTAAAGATGAAAATAGTAGAAAAGACTAACCCCCATATCACAGGACTTATTAAAAGTCTAAAAGAAAACTCGTACCAGAGGGAAGCACCAATCTGGAAGGATTTAGCCAGAAGACTTGAAAGATCAACCAGAAGGCAGGCCGAGGTTAATTTATCCAAATTAAATCGTCACACGTCCTCTGATGAATTGGTTCTGGTGCCTGGGAAAATCCTAGGAAGCGGCACAATAGATCATAAGATCCAGGTAGCTGCTCTTAGTTTCTCAAGTTTGGCGAAAGAGAAAATAGAAACCGCGGGTGGTGAATGCATCGCCATAACTCAACTTATGGAGAGTAATCCGAAGGGTAGCGGTGTAAGAATAATAGAATAAAAAAATTATTTTGCATTATTTAATAATTGGGTAAGGTGTATTATACAATGATTATAGATGGAGAAGGACTCGTTTTAGGAAGACTTGCCAGTAAAGTAAGCAAGAAACTTCTAGAAGGCGAGAACATAACGGTTTTAAACGCCGAGAAAATTGTTATATCAGGCACTAAAGAATGGGCCTACATAAAATATAAACAAAGAATTGACAGGGCCAGTATCTCCAATCCCAGGAGAATGGGACCTAAATATCCCCGTAGACCTGATGACATATTCCGGAGGACCGTGAGAGGAATGCTTCCCTACAAACGATCTAAGGGAAGAGAAGCTTTTAAAACTCTTAGAGTTTACGTGGGAGTTCCAAGTGAATTTGAAGGTCAAGAAACCTTACAACCACCTGAGACTCAGCCTAGACACTTCAAAAAGAGTGTGGAACTAGGAAAGATTTCTAGATTACTTGGCTCAAAATTTTAATTCATCAACATATTAAAAAAAATTAATAAAAAATTATGGGTAGTGTATAATAATGAAGAAGGTAATTCATACAAGTGGAAAGAGGAAAACATCAATAGCCCGGGGAAGATTCCGTGAAGGAAAAGGCAGAGTAAGGATAAATAAACGCCCTGTCGAACTATACCAACCTGAACTAGCTCGACTTAAAATAAACGAACCACTCACCTTAGCAGGTAAACTAGCTGAAAATGTGGATATATACGTTAGAGTCGTCGGTGGAGGAGTAATGGGTCAAGCAGAAGCTGCTCGGATGGTTATTGCTAAAGGATTAGTACAATGGACTAGCGATATGGATTTAAAGGAAAAATATTCGCAGTACGATCGAACCATGTTAGTAGGTGATCCACGACGAAGTGAACCGAAAAAATATGGTGGAAGAGGGGCTAGAGCACGAAGACAGAAAAGTTACAGGTAAACAATTACCAAGTTAAAGATGATTTATCATGATTCCAATAAGATGTTTAAGCTGCGGTAAAGTTATATCCGGTTATTATGAGGAGTATCAGAAAAGAACACAGGATGGAGAAAATCCAAAAGATGTTCTCGATGATTTGGGACTTAACAAATACTGCTGTAGAAGAATGATCATAGCCCATGTAGAAGTATGGTAGGGGCCGTAGGGTAGCTTGGTCCATCCTCTCAGCCATTGAAGTAAGTATTTATTCCCTTAGTTAAGGAGTAAATAACCCCCTCCATAACTTTTATTTGAACATATTTCTTCGACTGAAACGGGGATGGTTCAACCACCGGAACGCTGGAGACCCGAGTTCAAATCTCGGCGGCCCCATCTTTATCTCAATTATAAAAAAAATCTTTATTAAAAAAAAATTTGAGAAATAAAAAAAATTAATGGAAAAGTTATTATGGTTAAAAAAAAAGTTACTCCAATAAAACTCACCCGATTTGAAAAGGCTAGATTAATTGGTGCTAGGGCTCTTCAACTTTCATTAGGTGCCACACCATTAGTGGAAGTTTCCGGTTCCATTGATCCAATTGATATTGCAATTTTAGAATTGAAGAGGAATTTAATGCCATTAAAAGTCGGTAAATTAGAATAGAATTATTGATTGATTTAATAGATTAGAATGCTCATATTATAAAAATCCAAATAACCCTAATTAACCCACTATTTTTTTCCTAAAAGAGGTGTTCATTGTGGATAGTATTATTGAAGACGTGCGTGTAAGAAAGATTTTGGATAGTAGAGGAAACCCCACTTTAGAAGTGGATGTAATTACATGGAATGGTTTTGGAAGGGCTGCAGCTCCCAGTGGAGCTAGCACTGGAGCTCGGGAAGTTGTTGCATTTCCTGCAGGTGGAGTTGACAAGATAATAGGTGAAGTTGAAGATATAATCTCATCTGAGCTTATTGGAATGGATGCTGAAGATTTAAATGAAATAGACCTGGTTTTAAAGGAGATAGATGGTACAGAAAATCTATCATCAATAGGAGGTAACACTACCGTAGCAGTTTCAATGGCCACAGCTAAAGCTGCAGCATCATCTTATAATATGCCACTTTACCGTTTTTTAGGGGGGAATATGCCTACAGAAATACCTTATCCCTTAGGAAACATGATTAATGGGGGAGCACATGCAGGGCACAATGCTCCGGACATACAAGAATTTTTAGTAATTCCAGTAGGTGCTGAAAATATCACCGAAGCAGTATTTACGAATGTTAAAGTACATAAAAAAATCAGAGAATTAATCCAGGACAAAGACAATTCTTTTACTGGTGGTAAAGGTGATGAAGGAGGATGGGCTCCCAATCTTACCAATGAAGAAGCCTTGGAAATTCAGGTTAAAGCTTGTCAGATCGTTAGTGATGAAACAGGGGTGGAAGTGAAACCATCTTTGGATATGGCGGCTAGTGAAATGTGGGATTCATCTAAAGAAATGTACTTGTATCCAAGAGAGGGTGTTGAAAGATCTACTGGTGAACAAGTTGATTTCGTAGAGGAGATTATTGATGACTATGGATTTTTCTTTGTAGAGGATCCTATAAGAGAAGATGATTTAGAGGGATTCGCTGAACTCACCCGTGCAGTGGGTAAAAAATGTATTATCTGTGGTGATGACGTTTTTGTAACCAATGCAGAGTTATTACAAGAAGGTATCGATAAAAATGCTGCTAACTCCATCATTATAAAACCTAATCAAATTGGAACACTTACTGATACTTATAAAACCGTGGAACTGGCTCGTAATAATAAATACGTGCCTGTTGTTTCGCATCGTTCTGGTGAAACCACTGATGAGACTATAGCCCACCTAGCAGTTGCATTTTCTTGTCCTATTATCAAGACTGGTGCAGTGGGTGGTGAACGAATAGCTAAACTCAACGAACTCATTAGGATAGAGGAAGAAATCAACAATGTTAGCATGTCTAAAATAGGTAAATACCGTTAGACGTTATCTTTAATTAAATATTTTTTTCAAATGAAGGTTCAAAGAGATTATTTACGTTCTTTTTAGGGAAAATTTAAAGATTCAAAAGGGAGATGAAAATGGTTAAAATAACAATTGATCATGAAAAATGTGAAGGTGCAAATTGCGCAGAATGTGTAGATGTATGTCCTATGGAAGTTCTCATCATTGACGGAGAGAAGGTTGTTATACGTGATGTGAATGAATGTAGTTACTGCGAGGTTTGCATGGATGTCTGTCCTAATGGAGCAGTGAATGTGGAGGAAGATTAAAGAAATTTATTTATTATAATGATTCATAATTTTTCTCATGATAAATTTGAATAATAAAAATAATTATTGATAAAAAATTTTTTTTTAATGTAATCATAAATTTCGATTATAAAAAAATAAATTTAAACTGAGAAAACTTATTTGTGAAAAAAATAATTTAATTCATTTAAAAAAAGTTTTATTAAAATAAGGAAGTTTATAATCTCTCTTTAGAAGTTTAAATTAGGAGAAATTAAATTTAAATTAGTTTAAGAAAGTTAAGTTAAATGAGGTGATAAATTGTCAGAACTTTTAATTCCATTAGATAAATATTTAGCTGCTGGTTTACACATCGGCACTCAACAGAAAACAAAGGACATGGAGCGATACATTTATAGGGTAAGATCAGATGGTCTCTATGTATTAGATGTTAGAAAAACCAATGACAGAATATCCTCGGCAGCCAAATTCCTGTCGAAATTCGACCCTGATGATATTTTAGTAGTTTCCACACGACAATATGGTCAAGCACCAGTTAAAAAGTTTGGGATGGTTACTGGCGCACGTACCATCCCCGGAAGATTCATACCTGGGACACTCACTAATCCTTCTTATGCAAAATTCATAGAACCCAAAGTAGTGCTAGTAACTGACCCAAGATCTGATTCTCAGGCTATAATAGAGGCAAAACAGATAGGAATACCAGTAGTGGCATTATGTGACACTGAAAATCTCTTAGGAAATGTAGATATCGTAATACCAGTAAATAATAAGGGAAGAAAAGCTATAGCACTAGTTTACTGGCTCTTAGCAAGACAAATAATGAGAGAGAAGGGAATTTTAGCTGAAGACCAGGATCTGGATGTTGAACCAACTGATTTCGAGCTTAAAATATAAAATAAAATAAATATCAAATACACTGGGATTATTTAAAATAGGTATTTGAGAATTATAAAAGGATTTGAAGAGGACAAGTGATTTTTATGATAAGAAAACCTGCAGTGGCAGGAACTTTCTATGAAGAGGATCCTGATTCTTTAAAACGAAGAATAGAATGGTGCTTCCAACATCAATTGGGACCAGGACAAATTCCAGATCATTTGGGAAATAAAAGAGAATTAAAGAGTGTTATAGCGCCACATGCAGGATACCTTTATTCAGGACCTGTAGCAGCTCACGCTTATGCTAAAATAGCAGAAGATGGTTTACCTGAAACTTTTATAATACTCTGCCCTAATCACACTGGCATAGGCTCTGGTGTCTCTACCATGACGGAAGGCTCATGGCAAACTCCATTAGGATTGGTGGAGATTGATAATGAATTTGCAGAAGAATTAATACATCACGCATCAATTATAGATTCCGAACCATCAGCACATTTACAGGAACATAGCTGTGAAGTTCAATTACCTTTCCTTCAATATCTAGCTCAAAGATGGAATAAGGATTTCAGAATAGTACCCATTTGCATGTGGATGCAGGATCTGGAAACAGCAGTTGAAATAGGTGAATCCATAGCTGAAACTAGTAAGAAACTGGGTAGAGATGTAATTATTATTGCAAGTACAGATTTCACTCATTACAAACCTCAGGAAATAGCTGTCAACAATGACAGGCAGGTTTTAGATGTTATAAAAAAATTGGATGAAAAATTGATGATTAAACGCGTCAGCGAACTAAACATTACCATGTGTGGATATGGACCTGTTGCAGCCGCTCTAGTATCCTCTAAATTATTAGGTGCTAAGAAAGTTGAAATCTTAAAGTACGCTACTAGTGGTGATATCACCGGTGATAAATCTGCTGTGGTAGGATATGCATCAGCAGTGATCCTATAAAAAGACGGATTTAAAAACTGCGTATCAAAACTTTTTAAATTCTTATTGGATATTCAATTGTACCTAAATTTTAAGTAACAAAAAAAAATGTTCATCAATATAATTTTTCACATAACACATCCAGATTTTATTTTTGAAGCATCTGGAGGTGAAATTCCAAATGCAAGTTATAGCATCTGCACCAGGTAAGGCCATTCTTTTTGGAGAACACGCTGTTATTTACGGTAAACCTGCCATAGCAGTTTCAATAGATAGAAAAGCACGAGTAAAAATTAGGGAAAGAATTGATTCTAAGATACATGTTGAAGTGCAAGGACTGGGTATTTCAGGATACTTAGAGCCTGTAAATGATGTAATACAAGAAAAACAGATTAACAAAGGCATTCTGAATTACATTTCCAAATCATTAGAGAAAATAGATCAAATAGTTGGATTAGATAAGCAGAATGGATTCGATATCACTGTGGATTTAGAAATACCCATTGGGGCTGGTTTAGGGTCATCTGCAGCTGTCACAGTCGCCACCATCACAGCATTATCAGTTTACAATAAATTGGAATTTCAAAAAGAAGAGATAGCAACCATCGCTCATCAGGTAGAGTTAGATGTTCAGGGTGCAGCAAGTCCCATTGACACCACCTTAAGCACCTATGGGGGTGTTATCTACCTATCCCCGAATTTTAAGGGAATAACTCATTTACCTTTAAAATGGAATCCCTCTTTGATTATAGGGTATATTGAAAGAGAAAGTAACACCGGTGAATTAGTGGAATCCGTTCGAGTTAAAAGAGAGAGTTATCCATCTGTAATTAACCCTATACTGGATTCAATTGAACAAATAACTGAAACTGCCCGTGAAGCTCTTATCTGTGAAAATGCTGAAATTCTGGGAGAACTTATGAATATTAATCACGGTCTCTTGGATGCTTTAGGAGTTAACACCCCCGAATTATCCCGGATGGTTTATATCGCTAGAAAAGCAGGAGCAATTGGTTCCAAGATCACTGGAGCTGGAGGAGGGGGTAGCATCATAGCTTACTCTCCAAATAAAATAGAAGAAGTTCTCGGAGCGCTTCAGAGAGTGGGAAATGCGTTTCGCATTAAATTGTCAAGTTTAGGTGTTCAAATGGANNATGATAAGAATTTAGTTAGAATAGCTAATGAAATATCAGATTCCTCCTATGAAAAACTGGTAATAGTGCATGGTGCTGGTTCTTTTGGACATCCCTTCGCCAAGAAGTATGGTATTGGTGATAAGATTAAAGATGATCAGGATTTATGGAATAAGATGTTAGGATTTTCCATAACTCAGCACGGTGTTAAGGAATTAAATGGTTTGGTTTGTGAGTATTTAAGGATACATGGTGTTTTATCAGTATCAGTACATTCATCCTCATTTATATTAACTAAAAATAAAAGAATTTATTCTGCTAATTTGGATTTAATTCGTAGATATCTAGATTTAGGTTTTGTTCCTGTGCTTTATGGAGATGTAGTACTTGATCTTGATGAATCCATTAAAATGGCAGTATTATCTGGAGATCAAATCGTTAAATATTTAGCAGAGAATTTAAGGCCAGAAAGAGTTATCATGGCTTCGGATGTGGATGGAATATACTCTAAAGATCCGAAAAGCAATCCTGATGCACAGTTATTAGAAGTGGTAACCTCTCCTGAACAAATAGAACTTAAAAATACTCAGACATCGGATGTGACGGGGGGAATGTGGGGTAAACTCACCGAACTCTTGGAACTTGCAAGTTTAGGGGTGGAATCCGAGATTATTAATGCAAATAAGTTTAATATTATAAAAAAAGCCTTAAATGGTGAGAAAGTAATCGGAACTTTGATTCCCAAAAAATAAAATAAAATATTGAGAAGGTAAGAAAAAAATGATTTCAGATAGAAAATTAGAGCACCTGTTGCTATGCAAACACTGTGATGTGGAGCATAAGCATAAAAGAACAGGATTTGAAGAAATAGAATTAATTCATAAAGCTCTTCCTCAAATTAACAAAGAAGAAATTAATATAACCACCGAATTCCTTGGTAAAACATTAGAAGCACCCATCATTATAACGGGGATGACCGNNACTGGCTATAAACAGAGAATTAGCTAAGGCAGCGGAACAGCTTAAGATAGGAGTGGGGATGGGAAGTCAGCGCGCTGCTGTGGAGAATCCTGAGTTAAGATCAACTTATACTGTGATGAGGGATGAAGCACCCTCAACATTCATAATAGGTAATATCGGAGCTCCTCAGATACAATATGCAGAGGAAGCAGCTGGTATGATGAATTTAGATGCTTTGGCTATCCATCTTAATCCGTTACAGGAAGCCATACAACCCGAAGGAGATGTTGATGCTTCAAACTATTTATCCTATGTGGAAAAAGCATCAAAAACCTTGGATATACCGGTAATAGTTAAAGAAACTGGAGCTGGTATAAAAAGAGAGGATGCTATTAAATTAACAAAAGCCGGTGCCGCGGCTATAGATATAGCTGGTGCGGGGGGAACAAGTTGGGCTGCTGTTGAAACATATCGTTNNTGGGGAATCTCTTCCGGGATTGGGGGATACCTACCGCTGTAAGTACAGTGGAGGTGCTTCAATCAGTAAATATACCCGTCATATCATCAGGGGGAATAAGAAGTGGTTTAGATGCAGCAAAAGCATTAGCCTTAGGAGCTGAAGCAGTTGGAATAGCATTACCAGTTCTTAAAGAAGCCTACATTGGATATGAGGCAGTTAAAATTAAGATCATGAAATTCATAGAGGAACTGAAAGTAGCCATGTATCTGGTGGGAGCTTCTGATTTATCCGATCTCAGGAAATCAGATTTATTAATAATGGGAAAAACCAGGGA
>PMNN01000214.1 GCA_003161815.1 Methanobacterium sp.
TCTATATATTTACATATTTGGATGTATGGATAAAATTTAGTTTTAATAAAAAATTCTTATTAATGGGGTATTAATTATGGAAAATGGAAAATGCGGTTGTGAAGCAGAAACTGTTGACGAATCAATAGAAAATGTACCAGAAGAAAATAATAAATGTGGATGTGGAGCGGAATCTATTGATGAATCACATATAGTTAATCCTAGTAAGCCTAAAATCATAGTCGAAGAGGATTATATTGAAAAATTTGAAAACTATGCTCATTCAATTGGCATTAAAAGCATAGGATATACTCAAGTCCCTTGTGAATTAATAAATACTGGTAACTCTATCATGTATCCCAATGCCATTGTACTGACCATGGAAATGGATAAAAAGATTATTGATACAGCTCCCGGGCAAGAATCACAGAAACTTAATGATTCAGCCTACGAAGAGTTGGGTAAGAAAACATATATGCTCTCTGACTATCTCAGAGAAAATGGTTTCGCAACCCAAGCGGCTCACCCCTATGATAGTTTGGTAAAGTTCTCTCCACTCGCCCAAAAGGCAAGTTTAGGTGGGATAGGGAAAAGTGGTCTTCTAATAACTCCTGAACTAGGTCCAAGACAAAAAATTTCAGCCATATTCGTCAATATAGAAAATTTACCCATAAAAAAAGACGATGAACATTCTTGGATAGAGGATTACTGTGATAAATGTGGTAAATGTATACAAGCATGCCCTGAGAAGGCAATGATAGAAAAAAAATATCCTAATAAGCCTAATGAAACTGAATTTAATGCAAAACTTTGTATAGGTTGTAGCGATGGCTGTACATACTGCATAGAAGAATGTCTATTCGATCAAAAAGAATACACTCACATTAAAAATCGATTCGACAAGATGAATGCTAAATTAATGGAGCAAAATCTAAAAAATCAATGAAAATTTAATTTTTAGAACCATTTTAGCAGTTCCTAATAAAACCACAAAACGTGGAAAACCAGAATAATGATAAATCTATAAAAGAAGAGAATATAATGATTATCTAATTTTACAAAAGGAAGTTTTACTAGTATGAATGACAAAAAGAAAATAGCCTTAGCTGCCTGCAGTGGAATGAGTCCCTATGGTTTAGTGGCCCGCGTGACATTAACAGATACAGTGGCTGAAACCGATAACATCATATCCATCTGTATGGGAGCTACCGCCGCTGATAAAGAGGGATTCAATACATTAATCAGAAAATATCCCATAATAGCTATCAATGGCTGTGAAGGTAACTGCACCACTAAAATATTGGAACAAAAAGGAGTTAAACCCATAAAAAACCTTAACGTTTCAGAAGAACTGGAGAAAGTGAATTTAAAACCCCTTGATGTTTCCAGGTTAGATGATGAAGGGGAAATTTGCGTAGAGCATCTGAAAAAGAAAATAAAAGAATTATATTAAAATATACATTTATCCGGCTATTTCGAAAATCTTATGAATTAAGATTTTTTCAAAGCCTCTTCAAAAGTGTCTCTGTGAAATCCGGATGCTTTTTCTTTTTTACATTCCTCATCAGAGAATAAACGCATCTTAGCTGCTCTGCAGGGATAATGTTGTAACTTCAACCCCGCTTCAATAGGTAAATTCTCAATGTCAGTTTCTTTATCCAAATATTTTTCTATAATATACTCCGCTACGAATAATGTTGACCCGCAGGGAGAAGACCTTAAAACCTCCACCTCTTTAAGTTTATCTCCATCAAACCTCAACTCCACTTTAGGCTTCCCAATTTGAGATACAAACTCATCAAAGATAGGTGCACCGTTTTCTTCAAGTTCACACATTATATACGGACAAACTATATTTTCATGTGATTCTAACTGGTTTTTGAAGCCTTCACCCTGCCATGCCGCCACTATAATCCAATCAACTTTATCAGCAAATCTCTCCACCAATTCTAAGGTAAGATCAGGATGAGTAGTGTAAGTTATAAGTATATTAACATCTTCAAGAATTTTAATGTCTTTTTCAGGTAATTCAATATCATCCATAAACATGGATGATGGCTTTTCAAGCTCTATAAAAACTGTATTAAATATTTCTCCTATATTATCAAATGCCCGATCGCCGTAAGGACCATCTGTTACAATTGCCACTTTTAACATAATTTTATCGCCTCAAACTTTGAAAGTTTTTTCTATCCATAATTTAATTTCATCTCTAGTTCTTCTGAAAGCATCAGTTTTTTCATAGTCAGATCCACTAACTTCTGCAGGATCTTCAAATGATTCGTGGAGATAGTTATTTCCTCCCGGGAAAAATGGACATGCTTGTCCTTCACCACCGCATACTGTAACCACATAATCAAATACGAAGCCTTCAAATTCTTTTAGACTNNAATGATTTTAAAAGTCCTTCAGCCATTTGGGATCTAGCTGAGTTGTGGTTGCAAATAATTAGAACCTTTTCTTTCAATTTATGTGCTGTCAATTTTATACTCCTTAAAATCCTATTCTCAAACTAATCCTATTGATATCCATATATTTAAATATATCATTATTGATACTACTAGAATATGAAACCTTGTGAAATCAACGGGGAAGGCAAACCCAACTGTGACCAGATTGAGATACTAGAAAAAATACTATCTGAAATGCCAACTGAAGAGGAAATACAAAAAAAAGCCGACATAATCAAAGCACTGTCAGATCCCACCAGATTAAAAATAATATACCTACTAGAACACGGCGAATTATGTGTCTGCGAGATAATGGCCGCACTAGACAAACCACAACCAACAGTATCCCATCACCTCAACTTACTCAAAAATGCAAGTTTACTAAAATGGCGTAAAGAAGGAGTATGGATACACTACAAACTATCAAACTCGAAATTACCAGCAAATATAAAGGAACTACTAAATCCTCAGTAAATTGGTTAAACTATATAGAATGAACATTATTGGGGGTAAGGTTACTCTAATTTTGTTATTAAAATTCTTAGATAATAAACCATTGATTTCATTATTCATTCTCTTTGGAAGCTAATTTTGGATGCTAATATTTTATCGTTGATTAACGTGTTCGGATAAATAATATTTTAAGTTGTGATAAAAAATGGAAGATAAGAATATAAAGGAATTCGTTAAGGACCGCTATTCAAAAATAGTTAGTAATAAAGAAGATTCGTGTGGCTGTGAACGTACAGATGAGGATTCTATGATTAATCAAGCCAGGGCAGCAGGATACACTTTGGAAGAGATCAAAAGCATTCCCTCCGGTGCGGTATTTGGATTAGGATGTGGAAATCCAACAGCTCTGGCTGAAATAAATCCTGGTGAAACCATCTTAGACCTTGGATCAGGCGGAGGAATAGATGTTTTCCTCGCAGCCCATAAAGTAGGTGAAGATGGGAAGGTCATTGGTGTTGACATGACTATTGAAATGGTTGAAACTGCAGTCAAAAATGCAAGAGAAGGTGGATATGAAAATGTTGAATTTAAACATGGTGAAATAGAAAACCTGCCAGTTGATGACGACTCCGTAGATGTAATAATAAGCAACTGTGTCATAAACCTTACACCCGATAAATCAAAGGCTTATGAAGAAGCATTCAGAGTTTTAAAACCTGGCGGGCGGATATTAGTTTCTGACCTTATTACAGATGGAAACATTCCCGAAGAGATACGTAAAAGCTTTCAAGCATGGTCAAACTGCATTGCCGGGGCACTGGAAAAACATGAATACTTTGATACAATAAAAAAAGCAGGATTCCGGGATGTTGAAATCAAAAGCGAAAAAGTCTTCACAGAACCTGACATGGATGAAAGACTCATAGGAAAAATAGTGAGCGTGCAAATAAAAGCCCTAAAATAACTTTTTTATTATTAAAACAGATGTTAATTTAAAACACTATATATTGATTCAAATCAAAATAAAAGACCCAGAAAAATTTATTTGTTTAATATTCAAGATGATTGTAACTAGAATATAAAAATTAAATGTTCAAACACTTTCAATACTAAAAATCTTTTTTTACTTAAATAAACTATCAAAAGAAATTACCGTAAATATAAATCAACGACTTAAAAAAATCTCGATAAAACTGGAATTAAAAACTATGAAGGACGATTTTACAGTTGAAGCAGCCGCTAAAGTATGTGAAACTCCCCGGTTGAGTTTTTTAAACCGATTTTTAACTCTATGGATTTTCTTAGCCATGGTAATAGGCGTTTCCATTGGATACTTTATCCCAGGTGTGGAATCATTCATAAATAGATTCTCTGTAGGCACCACCAGCATACCTATCGCCATAGGTTTAATTTTGATGATGTACCCACCCCTGGCCAAGGTAAAGTATGAAGATTTAGGTCAAGTTTTCCGCAACACTCGAATATTAGGCTTATCATTATTCCAAAACTGGATTGTAGGACCTATACTCATGTTCATTCTTGCAGTTGTTTTCCTGCGGAATTATCCTGAATTCATGGTTGGTTTAATATTAATAGGTTTGGCGCGTTGTATAGCAATGGTAATTGTTTGGAACGAACTTGCAAAAGGAGACACTGAATACGCGGCAGGGTTAGTGGCTTTTAACAGTGTTTTTCAAGTATTTTTCTACAGTATTTATGCATGGGTTTTTATAACGGTTTTACCACCATTATTAGGGATACAAGGAAGTGTGGTAAATATCAGTATACTGCAAATAGCTGAAAGTGTTTTCATATA
>PMNN01000241.1 GCA_003161815.1 Methanobacterium sp.
TTGGAGGGGGCTAAATATTTTTTAGCCCTATTTTTAAAATAATATTAACCCAAAGATTTATATAGTATTAGACTGTAATATCAACTATTCGATATCGATAACTTGATATTTATTTATGAAATCTACGTTTGATTAAAATAAAAAATTAACACAGCTTGTATTTAATATCAAATAACGATGTCTATATCGACTCAGTGATAAAGGAGGAAATGAGAAAAAATGTGGGATAAATTTAAAGATCTTCACCAAAATTTCCATGAAAGAATAGAAGAAATGCAAAAACTCGGAGGTTTAAGAATATGGATACTCCACGTCCTGGATGAGTATGGACCTAAAAATGGAGTAGAGATCATGGACGCTGTCCAAGTTCACCATGAAGGATTACATCAAACACATTATGAGGGCCATAGACAATCAAAAAGACCTTCACCAGGCTCAATATATCCCATGCTTAAAAAAATGGTTTCAGAAAATCTAATCAATAAAAGAGAAGACGGACGATACGAGTTAACGGAAAAAGGAAAAGAAAGAAGCTATAAAATATTTAGGCATTTTCACGGATTTCACGGGAAACATATTGATCGCGGNNATTAAGCGAAAGACTCAAAAATATAAACGAATCACTTGATGAGGATTAAAATAATAGTTTATATGATTTAAAAAATTTTTATTGACAAAAATTATCATAAAATCACTTGACGCAAGCCTATGCTAACTATTTTGTTATTTAGATTTTTAGGCTATTTGGTCTGCTCTCGGTGGTTTAAACTCAAAAGGAAATAAAAAATAAAATAGGAGAATAAAGATGACTGAATATGCTATAGAGGTAAATAAACTCACTAAAAAGTTTGATGACTTTACTGCAGTGGATAATTTATCGCTTAACGTGGATGAAGGAGAGATTTTCGGATTTCTAGGCCCTAACGGCGCGGGAAAAAGTACCACTATAAGGATGCTCTGTACATTATCACAACCCACATCAGGTAATGCTAAGGTAGCTGGATATGACCTGATGAAAGATCATGCCATGGTCCGAGAAAACATCGGCTTGGTGGCGGAAAAAATGATAATGTATGATCGATTAACCGCATCAGAAAACCTACGATTTTTCGGGAAACTCTACGCAATACCCAAACAAAAACTTGAAGAAAGAATCGATGAACTGCTAGAGCTGGTTAACATGCAAGAGTGGAAGAATACACAGATCAGTAAATTTTCAACTGGAATGAAACAAAGAATCAATGTTATAAGAGCTCTACTCCCAGATCCTAAAATTTTATTTATGGATGAACCTACACTAGGCCTTGATCCTCAAACAACATTTTCCATCAGGGATATCACCAGAGATATTAATAAAAGTGGAGTTACAGTCATTCTAACAACCCACGCGATGACTGAGGCGGAAGCATTAAGTGACCGTGTTGCCATTATTGATCATGGTCAAATCGCTGCATTAGACACCCCGCATAACCTTAAGAAGATGATATCAACTAGTGATACCACTATCTTTAGCACTAGAATAACTAATTTAACTTCACAATTAATTGAGAAAATTAAATCACTAGAGGTAGTAACAGCCGTTGCACACGATAATTATGACTTGAAGATCAGTGCCAGTGGTAGTGATTCACTTAACCAGATCATTGACACTATTAGACGTGAAGGCGGTAATATTTCCTCAATAGTTAACACTGCTGAGTCAACACTTGAGGATGTTTTCCTAACAGTCACTGGTAAGGATATGCGTGACCACGCTAATGAAAAATCCACCACGTATAATAGTCATGGTCAAACTCCAAAATCGAGGGTAAGGTGAATTTAAAAATGGATGCAATAAAAATATTAAAAGACAGCTATCATGTGATGGCTAAAGATATTTTAGAGTTCAGGCGCAACCGCATGGCATTAGTAGGTTTGTTTATCATGCCATTATTATTCCTGGTTATGACTGGCTTCATTTTCCCTAGTGGTAACACTCAACAACATATGCAAGTGGGTGTGGTTAATCTGGATCAGGGGCAGGGAAGTACTGAATTCATAACGCAACTGGGAACTATGAATAAGAATAGCAGTTCCATGAACTTTAAGAATTATAGTAGTGTCGACGCGGCTAAAACAGCAATAAACCAAGGAAAGATATACGGTGCTTATATTATACCACCAGGATTTTCAAACAATCTGACTAATGGACAGTCTGCAAATGTTATAATATATGTGGATAACAGTAATCCTCAGGTTGCCACGCAGATCGAAGGGATAGCATCTAGCACTATAAGTGGCTTGAACGGTGTAATGGCTGAAACTAATGTTTTAAAGTTGAGTAAAGAAACAAACCAGCCAGTCAATCCACAAGCTATGGTATTCCCATATACTCCAAATATCCAAACCACTATACCTGGTCAGACGAACTACTTCAATTTCCTAGCTCCGGGATTGATGATCATGATAGTGATGATGGCTGTTATGACAGGTATTCCCGAGGCAATTTCCAAAGAAAAGGAAATGGGCACCTTCGATGGAATGTTATCAGCACCTATCAGCCAACTCTCAATCATTCTCGGAAAAACAACCGCACTATGCGCCAGGGGTTTTCTACAGGCTATTCTAGTACTGGTACTGGCAATCATCTTCTTTGGCGTGACGATTCAAGGAAGCATATTTCTAGCATTCTTCATGCTCCTCCTGGGTATTTTCAGCTTTATAGGATTAGGAATCATGGCCATCTCCATGGTTGGAGACCAGGGAACCGGCACCATGATCGTGAACTTATTAATGTTTCCCATGATGTTCTTAGGTGGTATCTTTTTCCCCATCCAGCAGATGCCGTGGATCATGCAGGATATATCAAAACTCATTCCTTTAACCTATGCAGCCGATGCCATGCGTAAAATAATGCTCTTAAACGCTGGTATAGGAGATGTAGTCACCGATATGGTGATATTATTGGCTTTCGGTGTAGTTACCATGGCTATAGCATTACCATTGTTCCGGAGATCTATGGCTAAATGATTATGTTCAAGTTGAAGACCAGGAAATTAATCAAGTAAATAGGCTTTAGGAGGATTTAAAAAAAAATGTTTGAAAACTTTAGATTGAACATGTTAAATAATAGAGCAGCTTCATCTAAAAGTAAGCCTGTAGATATTCTGAAAAGTCTGCATATCGATAAAAACGATATTATAGCTGATTTAGGTACTGGAGGTGGATATTTTACTTTTGAATTCTCCAGAAGAGTGGGGGATCATGGCAAAGTTTACGCCGTTGATACTAATCAGAAATCATTAGATTTTATAAATCATAAATTAGAGAAGGAAGGAATAAATAACATAAAAACCGTTCTAGCAAATGAAAGTGAATTGTACGTTCCGGAGAAAGTTGATTTATTCTTTTTGAGGAACGTGTTTCATCATCTGCCAGTTCCCGTTGAATATTTTAAACATATTAAACAATTTTTAAAATCTGATGGTAAAATAGCTTTAATAGATTATAATAAGAAAGGATTTTCTTTTATTGGGATTGCTGGTCATTATGTCACTGAAGAAGTTATGATAAATAAGTTAGAGAAAACCGGTTTATATCCATCAGAAAAATTTGATTTTTTACCTGAACAATCTTTCATCATATTCAAAATTAAATAACTAAAAATCCGACTTACAGAAAGAATTAAACATTTAGAGGCATGTCTCTTGAAGGTAAATTAAACTTCCCTACTTTTTTTAATGAATTGATTCAAATTGACTTTAAGCTTATTAAAAATGATCTATCTTTTAAGAAGCAAGCTTGAGTTATGAATTTTCAGGATGTTTAAGCAAACTGGAATTCAGGCTAATTTTTATATTTACATGGAGATAACTTCGAATAAAGTTCATGTTTAAATAGACAAGCTATAGTTCACTAGATTTAGATGGATTATTTAAACTATGAATCTCTGCAGATTTCATTTCCCTGATGCATGAATGCAGGAGATTTCTCCATTATTTTTCCAAAAAAGTGTTCCAAAAAAAATGATCAAAATTATTTAAAAAAGAACATTTAGTTTTCATTTATAAACAAAGATTTTAAATTAAAAGATTTCACAAATAAAAAAAATGGATTAATGGCATGCCGAGAGTAACCCACCTTCTGTTCATGGCAGCATTCATCTTTGCGAACTACCTCTACCTCATACAGGAATTCATCAGCAGCATTTGTCCTTGCATCCCGTGGAATGGCCGTTTCACCGTTCCTCCTGATGTCGGTCAGCTGAGCTTCATTTTCATCCATCAGAAGACGTGTCGTTTCTGCTCCAGTGTCCTGCCTCTCAACAGGTGTCCTTATGGGCACCACGGTTCTGTGTGATGGGTGGAGTTTCCTCAGTTTAAATTATAATTATCTGTAAAAACCGGTAGCTGCCCTTCGTCTTGCCATTAATCACTAAAAAAGCTATGAATAGCGGGGCCTAGATTTGAACTAGGGCTCTCGGGGTTATGAGCCCCGCGGGATCACCAGACTACCCCACCCCGCTGTACTATAATCGTTACTTTTTAGAGTATATAAAGATTTGTATTATTTTTCTTAATTTATTAATTCTTTTCTCAAAATTCAAATTTCAAGCAGGTTATTAAGTGAAAGAGTAATGAATAATATTGATAAATAAGTAAAGTATTTTGAATAAAAAAAGATTAAAATTATTTAATATTTATATTAATAAAGATCTATTTTTTAGATTCTTCTTCTGGATTTTCCAGTTTTTCAAGTCTTTTTTCGATGTGCTCGAGTTTTTTATTAGTATGTCCTCGATACTCATTGAATCGTTTTTCCAATTCACCAAAATCTAGAGAGACTTTATCAAACCCCTTCTCCAGCTTAGATATGTCCTTATTTGTGGCTAAATCCCAGTTCTTTATGAGTTGATCACTTTGCTCATCTAAAAAAGTTTCAATTCTATTTGATAGAACATCTGTGCCTATTGGCACTTCTTTAACTTTTCCTTTTATTTTTTCGCTCATTCCCGCCATCCTTTCGCTCATTCCCGCCATACTACCGCCTTCCACCGTCTTAGTGCCCGTTTTAGTGGCTTTCGCACTGGTTTCTTTTACTTTAGTGCCGGTTTCTTTAATCTTTCCACCTAAGCCCGATACGCTTTCGGTTACTCCCATTTTTCTAGTTCCATTACCATTGCCTCTAATTCTGTCGAAAGAAAATCCAATATCCATGAGATAATAGTAAAGTAGTACTATTACTGCACCCGCTAAAACTAGTATTGCAAAGAGTTCTAAAGCAGTCATTTTAGTTACTTACCACCTTTAATTCCTTTAACAGCCTGGACATTATCTGATCCTTCAGATTTCTTAGTACTTTTGTCCAGTTGTTTTTCTTTAATTTCAATGTCATGCAGTAATTTTTGAAGTTTTAAATATTCAGTACGGGTTTCTAAAAGAGTTACCCTCTCATTTATTTCACTATGCAGATAACCTGCTTTGTGCATGAAATCTGTGGTTGTTTTACGAATGTCTGATAATCTATCTTGCTGTTCTTTAGGTAGTGGAATAACATTTTCCAGCACTCGTTTAGATTCCAAGTCTTTTTCTACTAACTCAATTTTTCTTAGTTCAGCCTGTTTTTCAAGAAACATGACATTTGTTTGAGATTCTCTAACTCTTCTCCACTGCATGAGCGCAACTATTAAGCCTATCACTGCAATGAATGCAATTATTATATAGAATAAATTTTGTGGAATTGTAACTACATCGGCCATTATTATACTCCCCTTTTAATTTATATATCCTCACCCTATATAAAATTATTCAATCGTTTAAGAAGCGCCCGTTTATTCCTATTATTAACCTCTAGAGGTTAAATATAATTTTTATTTAATAAAAGAATCTAATTATTAATATTCACTTAAACTGAAATATTAATTAGTTTAACTATTATTAATGTAAATCTAAACTGTGATTTTTATGATGGAAATGTATGAAAAACCCGGTAAAATAGTAGCCAAAGTTAGAGAAATGGCTGTTGAGAAAGTTAAAGATAAACTGAAAGTATTGGATCTAGTAGAATTTGTGGAAGGAGAAATAAGGAAACTAGGAGGCGCACCAGCATTTCCTTGCAATATTTCAATTAATGAAATAACTGCACATTATACTTCACCCCTTAATGATGAATCCATCCTGAAAACAGGTGATCTAGTTAAAATTGACCTGGGAGCCCATGTTGATGGATATATTGCCGATTCTGCAGTGACTGTAATGGTAGGAGTTGATGAAACCGAATCAAAAATGCCTCTAACTGAAGAAGCATTAACATTACAGATGAAAATGATAAAAACTGCCAATGAAGCCCTTATAAATGTGATAAGCACTGTAAGAGATGGTGTTGAACTGGAAAAACTCGGTGAAGTAGTGGAAAATACTGTAACTGCTAGAAATTTGAATCCTGTTTCAAATCTCACAGGGCATAGCATGGATCGGTGGATTCTACATTCCGGACTTTCCATTCCTAACGTTAAGGGAGAAAATAAACATAAGATTAGGGAAGGTGATGTATTGGCTATTGAACCCTTCGTTACTAATGGGGTGGGAAGAGTAACCGATATGAAAGAAGCTTACATCTTCCGTTTCCTGAGAGAAAGGCCTCTGAGGATGATTCAAGCTAGGAAATTACTGGATAATGTTGAAGATAATTATAGAAATTTACCTTTCGCTGAAAGATGGGTTCAAAAAAGTTTTAAAGGGCGACAATTCAACTTAGCCATGAAACAACTTATATCTTCCCGTGCACTGTACCCATATCATGTTCTTAAGGAGAAAAGTGATGCTCGTGTAGCCCAAGCAGAACATACCGTTATCGTAGAACCAGATGGCTGTCAGATTATAACTGAATAAAAAAAAATATTTATTGAATATTTTTAATCAAATGTATATAAAAATTAAAAAAAAATTTTTTTTAGAGGATTTTTTAATTTAAAAAAAAAGAAATTATAGGGATTATTTAATCCCTTTTTTTATACATTGGCTAGTGGGTCTTCTTTCTCGCTGCTGGCTTTGTATGGAACTGGTAGTCCCATTGCTTTTCGCTCGTCGATGACTTTCATTGCTTTTTCTTTTTTGGATTTCGCTAGTTTGGTGAGCATTTCAAGACCGAATTTGCCTTCGTCTATTGGTTTAAGTTCAATAGCACCGGCATCCACTGCTTTTTTGAATACTGTTTCACCAATATCGGTTCTAACCTGAACTGCTGACCAATCATCAGGAGCACCTATTGAACCGGTTGATATATCAGAAAGTTCTGAAACCAAGTCAAGGCAAACTTTGCATCCGTTTTGTTCGTATCCGTGTGTTTCTTTGATTGGGAAGCTTATTACATCATCCTGAGTGTGCACCCAGAATTTTCCTTTACCGATATCCATTTTCTCAACTAAATCGAAGTCCACACCAGCTTTCGCTGAAATGAAAGTTCTTAGTGATTCGAATGGGAAGTTTTCAGTNNGACTGCATTTTCCTTATACCCATGGTCTGACAAGGAATGGTGACGATACCTACTTTCTCTAATCCATACTGTCTAACTGCTTGTTTAAGCATCCAATTATTTGGGGATAGTGTGTACTTGGTACCTGCTGCAGCCATAATTTCATCGGATGACATTGCCACGGTTGGCTCTGGTTTCCACATTTCATCGGAAGGTCCAGCTACAACTGCGCCGTCTATGATTTTCTCATCAAGAGCGAAGCATAAAAGGGCAGTTACTATTCCACCATCCTGTGAAATTTTTTGGATCTGTTTGTCGGTTGATCTTCCAAGAGTAATTTGTTTGTATGTTCCTAATACCATTTTTTACAACCTCCTATAATCCTAAATCCTTGTTAATTTGATCTGCTGGCCACCAGCTTCGTGGGCACTGGATGTAGCATACTCCGCATTTCACGCATCTGTCTTCGTTAAGTTCTGGTCTTCCACCTGTCATTTCAAGTGCTCTAGTTTGACAAGCCATAGCGCAGGTTCCGCATCCTATACAGAGAGCCTGATTTACTACCTTGTACTGTAGATCTGATCCACCGGCTTCTGTATATCCTGCTAGATCTATCATGGGTTGTAAATAATCCATATCACCATTTATTACGGCAACCACAGTTTTGGCTATGATTTCTGGTGATGGTGGACATCCCGGTAATGCAGCATCTACTTTTACTAAGTCTGCGATGGGTACAAATGATTCATGGTTTGGGTTGGCTTGTTGTCCACCNNCGTGAAAATCGAGTAAAACAACCTGTTGATGCACATGAACCAAGAGCTACTAATAATCCTGCTTTTTCCCTCGCTTCCATAAGTTCTTTGACACTGTGTTCATCCTGAAGACATACTGACCCTTCAACTAGGGCTACGTCCATTTCAGGCATTTCCCACACGTCGGCTAAGGTTTGTCCATAGACTATATCTACCATTTCGGTAAGTAAAGGTGCTAAAATGTCATAATTTTCACTTAAAGACATGACATCACCAGTACATCCTGAAAGGTGGATGTATCCTATTCTTGGTTTAGCTTTTTCTTCCGCCACTTTTTCTACCTCCTGTTCTGAAGCTACTTCTTCCGTTTTTGCTTCCATTCCTAAAAATTCTTTTATACGGGCTATCATTTACTCTTAGACCCCTATTTCTTTTAAAATCATTTTAATGGCCTTTGGAATGGCATCTTCCACATTTTTGGTTAACCCTAACTCTACGTCAGGGGCAGAGACAGATTCTGGCTGGCATCCAATAACTATAACTTCATAAGTTTCGCTTAACTCATGCAATGGCTGGCTTACTGGCCAGGAATGCACGTTCTCATACGATCCCTCTGGTAATTCTGAAACCTCGAATTTTCTTAAAGTACCGGGTTCAGCTCCAAATTCTACTACATCCACTACTATCAACTTTTTCCATAATTCATTAGGTAAACTGAATATATAGTGGGGGCCGCCGGTTCCTGCATCCAGAATCATTACGTTATCGGGAAGTTCATTGTCTTTGAATTGTTCTTCCATTGCCTCTGTTACTGCTGGTCCAAATCCGTCATCTTTGAATAATATGTTTCCACAGCCTATAACTAAAATCTCTGCATCAAATGCCATATTATTCCCTTTAGATCCTGACCATTTCGTTTTTGATGATGCTTCTGTCTTCGTCGTCTACTACTATCACATGGGTTGCACATGATAAACATGGGTCGTAGGCTCTGATTACATGAGGTCCAAAGTCGTGGTGGAAACCTTCAATTGCTGGTCCCATAGTGGGTATGTTCCAAGTGGTTGGTACTAAACAGCTGTAAAATTGTGTTTTTCCATTAGCAACCTGGGCCATGTGAACGTCCATTCCTCTCGGACCTTCAATAGCGCCTATTCCAAGTTTATTGGTACCGGTAATTTCATAATCAGCCATTACAGGTGCTGAGGTATCCAGTTCACTAAGAATATCTATTGCCTTGGAAAGGGCAGTTTTCATTTCTATGGCTCTTGCAACGTGCTGAGCTACTACACCTTTGCCTTTGAAACCATGGAATACTTCGGCTCTGGCTCGGGGTCCTACTTCAACATTTAAACCATCATATAATGGTATGGTTGTGCAAGCTCTTTTACCTACTTCCGGATCATCGTACCAAGTTTCAGGCATTATTTCAGTGAATCTTTCCAAATCGAATTTGTCTCGATCACCGTATAACTGGTGAGTGGCGAGTGACGCTGCGTTGGTAACACCTAAACCTTCAGGGAAACCTTTATCAGCAACTAAACCAATTATTAAATCAACATGCGCATCCACTTTTGGTTTTAATGCTTTTAATCTAGCATAAAGTCTTTTTCTCGCAACTTCTGTAATATTCCTAGCCATTCCACCTATTCTAACATCAGATGGGTGTATACCTTCTCCACCAACCATGTCAACTACGTACTGGGCATTTTTCCTTATTTCGGAAACCGAGTTTATAGCAGTGACCATTAAATCTGCAGGCACGATATCAGCTGCAATTAAGAATTGGTGTATTGCATGGCTGTTTACGTCATGCGCAGCTAAAATAAGTTCTCTTAATTGTCTGGCTGCTTTTGGTATCTCTATACCTAATGAGTCATCCATAGCTTCCACAGAAGCTAGGGTGTGAGGTATAGGGCAGACACCACAAATCCTCTGCACGATTACTGGTGCGGTTTCTGGAACTTTGCCTGTAACGATCTTTTCTAGGCCTCTTACAGG
>PMNN01000173.1 GCA_003161815.1 Methanobacterium sp.
GATGTTATATGGAGATACACCCGGACTGAATCCAACTGGTTAGAGCGCCGAGGTTACCTTAAATTATAACCAAGTAAATTTTTAATTAAATTATCCGATTTATTAAATTGCAGTAGATTAATCAAAGATTTTAAGGATAATCTTATGTTCTAATCTATTTAAATACTCTAATATTACTTTTAAGTTTTTTTTNNTGGAAACCCTTTATACACTGGCAAATCATGGTTATATTCATATTTTATACGGGGCTATCAGCACTGGAAAAGAAGCTAACGTTTTTAAAGGATTAGATGAGAATGGTAACTTTGTGGCGGTGAAAATTTACCGTATTACTACCTCAGATTTTAAAAAAATGCAAAATTATATACAAGGCGATCCCCGATTTAAAGTTAGAACCACTAATAAGCGTCAAATAGTTTATGCTTGGGTTAACAAAGAATTCAGAAATCTTAAAAGAGCGCGTGAACATGGAGTAAAAGTTCCACGACCGATTGTTGCCAAAAACAATATATTGGTTATGGAATTTATAGGGGATAAAGATGGAAATCCGGCCCCCCTCATGAAAGATGCTAATATCTCCAATCCAAATAAGGTATTAGAAAAACTGGTAAATTATGTAAAAATTCTGTATAATGATGCTAAACTTGTTCATGGAGATTTATCAAACTNNTTATGAGGATTAGAAAAGTATATTATGGAGAATATTTATAATATAATTATAAATAGTACATCCTTGCTGCATTAATGAGTCATAACCTCCCAGATTAGGTGAAAAAATTGATTAATATAGAATATCTCAAAATACCCCGTGAAAGAGTGGCGATTTTAATTGGAAAAAACGGTATCGTCAAAAAAGAAATTGAAAAGATAACTCAAACTAAAATAGATGTGGACAGTGAATCAGGTAGCATATCAATAGTGCCTCTTGAAAATACAGAAGACCCCTTATCTGTATGGAAAACTAGATATATTGTGAAAGCTATAGGGAGAGGTTTCAATCCAGAAACTGCAATGAAACTCACTTCAGATGAGATGATATTAGATATCATTAATCTCCCAGACTTTGTAGGTAAATCAAAAAAGGCTATTTTAAGGCAGAAAGGTAGAATAATTGGTAAAGAGGGTAAAACGAGGGATATCATAACAGAAATGACTGGAGTTAGTATCTCCATTTATGGTAAAACTGTAGCACTCATTGGTGATCTAGATCACATACAGGTTGCCAAGGAAGCTGTAGATATGATTTTACATGGTGCACAACATAAAAGCGTTTATGGATTTTTAGAGACTAAAAACCGTGAATTGAGGATGAAAGAATTCAAAGAAATAGCTAAGAAATGAAATTTCTTTTTTATTGATTCTAAATTTTAATTTATAAAAATTATTATATAACAAACCATTTAAAGGAGGCTTAATTTGGAGAGAGAAGCAGCAGAACTTTTTGAAGAGTTTAAAGAACTTACAGCATCGGAGTTTTTCAGGAGAAACAAGCAGATGCTAGGATTCTCTGGAAAAATAAGATCNNAAAGTATATTGTACCATGTTCGCCGGCTCTAAATTTCGTAACATCCAATCACGAGGTCAACAAGGTTTAGGATGCAGTGGATGTGTACTACTTTCCCAAATGACCACAGGAAAACCAGCTAAAGTAACTTCAAGCTACCACGAAGGTGACAAACTTAGAGGAGTGGAAATGACATTCAAAATGGATNNGGATTCTCTGGAAAAATAAGATCCCTCACTATGGTTTTCCACGAACTCATTACTAACAGTCTAGATGCAGCTGAAGAAGCTGGAATACGGCCAGAAATAACTATAGACCTAAAAAGAGTGGGTAAAGACCATTATATTCTAAAACATACTGATAACGGGCCAGGAATTCCAGAAGCATTTATAACCAAAGTATATTGTACCATGTTCGCNNTGGAAATGACATTCAAAATGGATGTCAAAAAGAACCAAGGACTGATATTAAGCCAAAAAAACGTTGAAACAAAATCAAGCGGAGTTTCCATAGAATTACACTTCAAAGATGTTTCATATTCCCTTAGTGAACAAGGAGCTTATGAATATATCAGAAGAACAGTGATCGCCAACCCACACACTAAAATCAGATTCCGAGATCCAACTGGACATAAATACATCTTTGAAAGAGCCACAGACATAATACCACCCCTACCTAAAGAAGTTCTACCCCATCCCCGTGGTGTAACGGCTGATGATTTAATATTCATGGCTAAACATACCGATAAAAGGAGATTCAGAAGTCTTCTTACCAGTTCCCTCTCTAGAATGTCCACTAAAAGAGTTAATGAAATCCAAGAAGTAACAGGAATAGATTTAGATAAACGACCCAAAGACATGAAGTGGGAGGAAGCAGAAAAAATAGTTGATCTTTTTTCACAGATGGATTTCATGGCACCACCAACTTCAGGTTTAATACCGATAGGCAAGGAACAAATTGAAAAGGGTATGCGAGAAATTTTAACTCCTGAATTTGTAGCCACCAATACTAGGAATCCTAAAACCTACCGAGGCGGGGTTGCATTCATAATCGAAGCAGGTATCACTTATGGAGGAGAATCCGGGAGAATTGTAGGTGATCAAAAGCGAGCGGAGATTATGAGATTCGCCAATAGGGTTCCTTTAACTTTCGATCAAGGAAGCTGCGCCATAACCGAAGCATTGAAAAGCATAGATTGGAAACGCTATGGAATAAGAGATCTTGATAACGCACCTATAACAGTTTTCGTTAATTTAGTCTCAACTAACGTGCCTTATCTTTCAACAGGAAAACAAAGTGTAGCACCTGAAGCTGAGATATTACACGAAGTGAGACAGGCTACTATGAAAATAGCCAGAAGTCTACAAAAATATATAAGGGCTAAAAAAGCTGCTAAAGAGGAAGCATTACGTTCACAACTCTTTGAGAGCCTTGTCCCTGTTGTCATTAGGGAAGCAGCACTGCTTGCCGAAACAGATGTTCCAGAATACGATGCTGTACTAGCTAAGGTTACACGCAGAGCTAAATTTGAAGGTTTACAATTAAACAGCGAGGTTGAAGATGAATAAAAAAGATATAGCCGCTAGGAAAGATATCGCCATTAATAAACTTAAAAGCCTAGGTGATAAGATAATAGAGGACGTGAACCAGAACAGCGTTCCCGCTATTAAGGTACCCTCCAGAGGCACATCTAACCTAGTTTATGATGAAGATAAACGTTATTACATCCTGGGAGATCGTTTCGGTCAGCGTAGTCTGGGTAACGTTAAGCAGATCAATAAGATCGCCCAGATGGTTTACATGGCAAATTTCTGTAAGGATCTGGTCCGGCGAAGTAAAACCGCCACTTTAAGGGAGATGTACTATGTATCTGAGGGATGGGATGTAGATTTCGGAGACCAGCAGGAATCCAACATCGTAGGAGAGGATCTAGAGGTTACATTAGGTATGACCCGAGAAGACCTTGGTTTGATGCCAGAAGAGGACGGTGCATCCGTCTATGGTAACCTCACTGTACGAGAGGATGATGTGGAAATCAACGCATTAAAATCAGGTAAATCAGGCTACACGATATCACCAACCATTGATGACGTGGAATTTATAGAAGCAGACGTAAAGCGAGTGATAGCTGTCGAAACTATGGGAATGTTCCACCGACTAGTACAAGAAGAAGCCTACAAAAAATTTGATACACTAATCGTTGGACTTAAAGGACAAGCAGCACGTGCCACTCGTAGATTCCTAAAAAGAGTTAATCAAGAGCTTAAATTACCAGTTTACATTTGTAACGACGGAGATCCATGGGGATTCCACATTGCCATGGTGATTATCTCAGGCAGCGCTAAGCTGGCCCATGTAAACCATGATTTGGCCACGCCAGACGCTAAATTCTTGGGGGTAACAGCCAGTGACATTATAAATTATGATCTACCAACTGACCCCTTAAAGGATATCGATGTGTTGCGACTTAAAGAACTTCTTAAAGACCCTAGATATAGAGATGAATCCTGGAAGACCGAGATCAAAAAGATGATTAAAATCGGGAAAAAAGCTGAACAGCAGTCTTTCTCGAAGTACGGATTGGAATATGTTGTAGATACCTATCTACCTGAGAAGTTAGATGCAATGTAAAAATTCCGAGAATAATTCAATCTAATAAGGTTGAATTAAAAAACTTTTTTTCTTTTTTTGATTATAATTTTTTTTCTTAAATAAAAAATCATAAAGATTTATTATAATGAGAATATAAAAATTTTATATAATGAATGTTTTATTTAGAACCTCAATTTGGAAGTTTTCATGGCATTCAAACATCCTATTGAGGTAACACCACCCAATTAGGGTTATATGGAGGTTGAATTTAATGAAAGCTGTGGGAATAAATGGATACGGGACTATAGGGAAAAGAGTTGCAGATGCGGTTGCATGCCAGGATGACATGAAAATTGTAGGAGTGACTAAACGAACACCTGATTTTGAAGCTAAAATGGCAGTTGAAAAAGGTTACGACCTTTATATAAGCGTTCCAAAAAGAGAAGGATTGTTCACTGATGCTGGTATTGAGGTTTCAGGTAATATCAACGATCTCTATGATCAACTTGATATTATAGTGGATTGTACTCCTGAGGGAGTTGGAGCCCAGAATAAGTCAAATGTCTATGAGAAGAAAGGGCTTAAAGCTATTTTTGAGGGTGGTGAAAAACATGACCAAATAGGTCAGTCTTTCAACTCATTCTCTAACTTCGATGACTCTATTGGAGCAGATTATGTGCGGGTAGTCTCCTGTAACACCACCGGCTTATGCAGAACCTTAAACCCTATTAAAAACCTGGCTGGAATAAAAAAAGTCCGTGCGGTAATGGTAAGACGTGGTGCAGATCCCGGACAGATAAAAAAGGGACCCATTAATGCCATAGTACCCNNCCAATCCACCCACAGTTCCCTCTCACCATGGACCCGACGTGCAAACTGTGATGTACGGCCTGAACATCACAACCATGGCTTTACTAGTACCCACCACCATTATGCATCAGCATAACCTCATGGTTGAATTAGAAAACTCTGTAACATTGGATAATGTAATAGATGCACTAGAGGAAACTCCTAGAGTCCTCCTACTTGAAGCTAGTAAAGGACTTGGTTCCACTGCGGAGATCATGGAATATGCTCGTGATGTTGGAAGACCTAGAGGCGATTTATTCGAAATAGCAGTGTGGAAAGAGTCATTGAACATTGTAGATGGTGAATTATATTATATGCAAGCGATTCATCAAGAATCTGATGTTGTGCCTGAGAATGTTGATGCTATTCGAGCTATGTTAGAGCTGGAGTCTGATTACGTTAAATCTATCAAGAAAACTAACAAAAATATGGGAATTATAGGATAAAAAGAATGTAAAATAATAGTTCTTAAATTTTTTCCTTATTTAAAGGAAATTTGGTATAAATTTGGAATAAAAAGGTTGGAATTTGGAAAAGTTATTTTTATATCTTACTCCAGATGGAGTGGTAATGTAAGTTTAAAAGAAAATTTATATATTAATAATAAAAAAATTTTAATATGTTAAAAGTTTATGATT
>PMNN01000072.1 GCA_003161815.1 Methanobacterium sp.
AGCAAAAAATTTAGAATATGGTTAAATTACGGTAAAATAGTAGGTAAGCTAGAATCATTAGGATAATGACCAAGATTACAGCTGTTACTATGAAGCCTTTATCGTTGCCGAATATGATGGGTATGGGTCCAATTAGAATTACTCCACCTGTTTTAACTTCAGTATTTTTGGTGGTGGTGCTTTGCAGTGCGGTGCCAAGGAATATTAGGATAAAACCTATAAAAATAACAATTATTCCAGCTATAATGATGGTATTGCCTTTAATCATAAATATCAGCAAAATTTTATAATGAATTATATTTTTATTCGTTTGTTTCCCTATTTTTCAGGCGGTATTCTATCTGTTTATTCGTCTTTCGGGATTTAACTATTTCCTGCTGGCATAGTTTATCTATACTAGATTTTAGTTCTTCAAGTGCACATTTTTCAGTATTCTGGCAGAGCTGAGCGGGGCAGGGACATTCAATTAAATCCTTAATCTCCTCGATAGTAGTCCAGGAATCTGTCTGGCTTAGAACGTTATAAATTGAAAGATAGGTTAATACTATATTTCTTTCAGATTTTTTTAAGTTTAATTTATCTACAGTGCCTTTTATATCCTGTGAAATTACTTCTATAAGGTCTGCATCGTGTTCGGGGATTATTATCATCACTTGTATTTCTTCTGCGAGATAGGATTCACCACGGCTGATTTGTAAGTGATCCTTTCTAAGTACTAATCCACCTAAATCTTCCACGGTTTCCTTTAATTCGTCAAATTTATACACGCCACCACTGAATAATATAATTTCATACATAAGAATAAACACCGAAGGTCTTGAAACTTAGTTTTCTTAAATTAGCTTTAAGATGTTTTTTATTTAGCTAATATTTATGAATTATTTATAAATATTCTTTTCTTCAAANNATAATATTTAATTTAAAATATTTTCAATTATTTAACTATTTTTTTCTAAATTATTGTTTGGAGATTTTATTGTATGGAAAAGCGAAGTAAAAATGTATTGATATTGGTTGCTATAATTATGGCTTCTGTGATTACAGTTTCAGGTGCATTATACACTTCGAATATAGAAAATAATCCATTTGGATGGAATTATCAAGAGTTAACTCTTTTCAGTCACTCACAGAGTAATTTCACCTTCTCATATTCGGGGGATGAGCGGGATGATGGGGGAGTGTTTGCTAAAATGATTAACAGTATAAATAATAATTATCCTAACTTATTGTTTAACATTAATGGTGGAGATTTGGAATCTGACTCCAGTCAATTACATAGTTTTGATTATCAATATATTTCACCGGGTAGTACGGCTCATTTTGATAAACCCGTTTTGTTTGTCATTGGTAATCATGAACTTATAGGTGATCCAACTGAATCCCTTTATCAATCAATATTTGGCTCTCCCACCTACTATAACTTCACTGAAAACAATAGTTATTTCATCGTAATTGATAATGCGAATGGATCACTTAATGAAACACAATTGGAATGGTTGAATAGTCAATTAAATCAAAGCCAGAAATATAAATACCGCTTCGTATTCATGCACATTCCATTGTACACGCCTAGTGGAGAAGTGGAGCATAGTATGAATACAACTGGTCCAGGTGGAGCTGACGCATTAAAAACACTCTTTGATGCTAACAATGTGACAATGATATTCGCTTCACATATTCATAATTATTATAATGGAACATGGGGTAAAACACCGTATATAATCAGTGGAGGAGCGGGAGCACCTCCAGAAAATAATAATCCACCCAACCATCATTATATAATAGTAAACGTCGCTGATAACCAAATCACTTACTCTAAAATCAATTACTAGAAAAAAAATTATATTTATAAATTATTTTAGTGTTTGGAATGTGTAACTGTAATTCGCTGTTAGAATATTACCTGCTGTGTCTTTAACTGCTCCGGCGGGTATATTGACTTGATAAGTATCGTTATATAGGCGACTGGTGGATTGTTGGATGGTTAATGTTTTTCCATTGATGGTTTCACTTGCTAAGTGTACAGTGTTTCCGGTGATTAGGTTTTTAATATATATTCCCGTGAAGTTAGCTCCGGCTGTAATGTTTTCATTGAAGGTTATTATTATAGGGGTTGTGAGGGAGACTCCTGTAGCATTATTGGTGGGATTGGTGCTGGTTACAGTGGGTTTAGTATTGTTAGTTGTTGATGTTGTTATTGTTTTGAAATTGTATGTGTAAGTTTTATTTAGATTGTTTCCTGCTAGATCCTGTATTGACCCGGAGGGTATGAAGACTTGATAAGTATCTCCGTAGAGCCGGTTAAGGGTTTGTTTAATGGTTAATGTATTTCCACTGATGGTTTCACTAGCGATTGACACTTTATTACCGGTGGACAGGTTTTTAATGTAGATTCCCGCGTAGTTGATTCCAGTTTGAATGTTTTCACTGAATTTTATGGTTACCGGGGTGGTGAGTGAGACTCCAGATGCGTTAATTTTAGGGTTGGTGCTNNGGTAAATTATCTCTTTCGGTTTCTAATGTTATACTATTTATACCATAACTGTGTGCTGCGTCACGTATCATACCGGGACTGTCTGCAGCATCCACTCCGGTTAAACAGTTTGTTTTTGATACGATGTAGTTTACTAAATTTTTCTCCTTAGTGGTGGCATATTGGTTAGTGTATATGAATCCATTTGCTCCAACTCCGCCGCCGGAGTGTATGTCTATTAAGTATTGTATTCCATTTGCCTTGGCGAATTGGATTATTTTCCAGCTGGGTGTGCCATTTATATTTGCGATTCGATTAGGATCCAATCCATTATAGTATCGAGTGTTTAATGCTGTGTCCTGGGGAATATCGAAGGGTATTATATATAAGGTTCCGTTGATTTGTTTATCTTTGATGAATTCCAAGTATTTCATAGCAGCTATATTAGCTTGGGGTTCATTTCCATGTACACCTACTGAGATGAGTACTTTGGGACCGTTACCGTTTCCAAATTTGAGTATTACTGAGCCATTCGGTGTCATATTGAAAATTGTATTACTTAAATTTGTCCGTGGAATATTCTGGCTGATCGCAGGGTTTTTAGTAACATTGCCTCCCACTTTATGGTCAAAATATGTAATATTATATGTGGACTGAGTTGAATTTAAACTGGTNNAAACTGGAATTATTAACGACCGATGAATTCGTTGTGGCAGCGTAACTGCCGGATAATGAAACAATAAATATTATGGAAATACTAAATAGTATCAGAAATAATCGTTTATCCTTAAAATTAAAGTTTTTCGAGTTTAATATTCTCAAACTTAAACCGCCTCCGAATATATTTTAAACATAATATTCTAGTTTAGTAAAATTGAATGAATATTAAGTTTTAATTGATTTTAAAAGAGATTTAATGTGTTATATAATTTACGCATTTTATCAGGATAAATAAAGTTTAATATTATATTCAAAGTAATCTTATTGATAAGAATATTCTATTAAGTTTATAATCTCTGTTGAGCTTTTTTCAATTAATGATAAAAAAATTTGTAGTGGGATTAATTAATGGCTGAAAGTCAGTATAAATGGGGTGTAGTGTTAATTGCCTGTATGGCTATTTTNNATTTTTATTATTGTTTTAGATTCTTCTGCTATGAATGTAGCGATAACTACATTGGTTGTTGAATTGAACACGACTTTATCCACTATTCAGGCGATCATAGCATTGTATGCCTTAATTATAGCTTCATTTATGTTACTGGGGAGTAAACTGCAGGATATTCTTGGTAGAAAAAAAATATTTCTTTTAGGATTAATGATTTATGCTAGTGGAACGATTATAGCAACGTTTAGTATTAATGCCATCATGCTTCTTATTGGATGGGCTGTTTTGGAAGGTGTCGGTGCTGCGTTAATGTTACCTGCAACTACCACTCTGGTGAGTGCTGCTTATGAAGGTAAGGACAGAGTCACTGCTTTCGGAATTTGGGGCGGCATTGCTGCTATGGGAGCGGCGTTAGGCCCGGTAATTGGCGGAATATTCACCACTTACCTTACCTGGAGACTGGTATTCGGTTCAGAACTCGTCTTCATCATAGTTATATTAATATTCAGACATTACTTGACAGAATCTAAACCAACATTAAAATGGAAGGATTTAGATATCATAGGCGCGTTACTTAGTATAGTTTCTCTTATTTTAATTGTTCTGGGCATTTTATTACTCACAAAACCAGCAAACTGGCTCTATGTTCCATTATTAGTAGTTTCTGGTTCTGTTTTATTTGTAATATTCTTATTATGGCAGAGGAGAAGAATTAACAAGGGTTTAGAACCATTATCTGATATTTCACTCCTTAAAAACCGTGTATTTGGATTGGGTAATATTAATTCAATCATTCAGCAGATACCTTTAGCTGGATTTCTTTTCATAATTCCAGTATTCCTGCAACAAGTCACCAAAGTTAATGCTTTTACAACGGGACTTGCTCTTTTACCAGCATCCATAACGATTTTACTCTGTTCATTACTCGGTGCCAGATTATCATCGTTTTTAGACAGTAAATATATTTTAATGATTGGATTTATTATCTCAGCTCTTGGCACATTCATATTAGGGGGAGTATTTAATTTAAACACGCATATAATTGATATTATACCTGGAACAATTGTATTTGGGGTGGGAATAGGCTTTTTACTTTCCCANNGATCAGGAATCTGATGCTGCTGGTTTCCTTAATGCATTTAAAAACTTAGGTTACTCATTAGGCACGGCTTTAATAGGGGTTCTGCTTTTACTCGGCATATTCGGAGGTTTAACAACAGCTATTGGATCATCAGATTTATCTGGTAACATGACATCAGAACAAATACAGAATAGTCTTTTTAATTACGTGGAGAAAATGCAGACGGTTAATCCGCAGGATATTCCCGCTAATTTAGTGCCAGAAGCAACACGGATAGTTGATTCTACTATTAGTTCAGCAATGAAACAAACCTTCAATGCATTGACCTTAATAATCCTATTAGGATTAATAACTAGCATCTTCCTGCCTATAAAAAGAAAAAAATAATTTTTATATGATACTGCTTTTGAGGAAGTAGGATAGGAAGATTCCTATGAGTCCAAATAGTATGCCTATTAACCATATGATGATTACTACTTTTTCTTCACTCATGGGGCGGCTTAACACGGATCGTATGAGGGATTTGAACCCTGCATCAGGTGCAAAGAGTTTACCATCTTCCCCTACTTCGGTGGGATGATGGTCTTGTCTTTCCATTAACCCTGCACTGTAAAATTTTAGTAAACTATCTATAATGTTCGGTATGAGTACGATGAGAGCTATTACTTTTACTCGGCCTATGAAGGCTATTACTATTATGGTGGCACCGATGATTAGCGTCCCAACATCTCCAGGGAAGACGCGGGAGGGATGTTTATTGTAGATTAAGAAGGCAACGAGGGCACCGAGCATCGTCATGGATATTATGGATACATTAAATTTACCCAGTATTAAACAGGAGATAGTTAAAGCGGTAAGAGCTATGACACCGAGCCCGGATTCAATACCATTTAATCCGGCGAGCATATTAGTTAAATTAGCAGCTACTGATACTGCTATAGGTATTATAATTAAATATATAATCCCAAGACTAGTGGGTGCAATCCATACTAAGGGTATTCCCGCTAGCCATAGTAGAAAGAGTTTCTCCTTAGAAGATAAGGTTATAAGGTCATCCACCATACCAATCATTCNNATCATTCCTACTAGTAAAATTACAAGTAAAGTTACTGTAAGAGTGAATTGAAGTATTGGATAAAGATAGATTGCTACAACTAAGCCTACAGCGAAGCCGAATAGGATGCCGATACCACCCATCTCCGCAACTTGAGGTTGACTTCGTTTATGAATATCTTTTCCAACTATATGGGCATCTTTAAGTTTTTGAATTAATTTGGGCATAGTTAAGTAAGTAGTCGCGAACGCTACTAGGCCGCATATACTGGAGATTATTATTATTTCCTGGTAATGTTGTAGGATTATTGGGAAGAACATTGTAAATCAAATCTTAAATAAATTATAGAAATTTTTTTATTTATTAATAATACTATAAACGGTTCTTAAAGGTATCTTTAATTTTTCGGAAATCTCTTTTGTACGTAAACCTTCATTATGTAATCTTTTAATTTCATCTTCAGTACCAGGAGTGTATTTACGTTTTCTACCCCTTTTAAGAGGAGTTTCTTTAAGATAATAAACCGTTTTAATTGGTAAATGTAGTTTTTCCGATATTTCCCGGGGATTCGATCCATCCTTTAACATTTTCTGGATAAGTTTAACTTCTAATTCCCCATACTTTTTAGGCCGACCACTCTTTACCACTGGTTCAACTTCAACCCCCAATTTAGACAGGACATCCAAATATTTCTTGGATGTTCGAAGATAAAGACTACTAGGACATTTGATAAGTTTTATATCAGGATTTTCCTCTAAAATCTCCATTATTATCCTAGAGGATAAAGGTTCATTAACATAAACTTCGCCAACCAAAAAAACAATCACCAACTACAAAAATTTTTTTAGATTAAAAAAATGGGAATGAAATTATTTTTTAATCCTTTATCATCTCCAGAAACTTCTGAGCTTTACCGGCGGCAGGATTTTGGAAGGTTCGAATTTTTTCTCTTTCACTTATAACTTCACCAGTAGTCACTGAGAATATAGCAGATGATTTCTCTAGAGATAATTTTCCAGTATTATGCAATATAACTGCACCCACAGCCGGAAGATTCATTTTAACATGTAAACCCTTCAACTTCCTCTCAATTTCAAACTTTTGATTTAATAATTCATTTAATGAGGATATGTATTCAATTTTTTCGCCTGAATATTCTTTTAAGCACTCAACCAAGGATTTCTCGAAATCAGTGAATGTGTTTATTTGATTTTTATCTAAAACCGGACGTAAATTAGGAAAGGGACCGGAATATTTACTTCGACGGTCATATGATGTGGATAAATAGTATTTCACGAGATCCCATAAAATCAAAATCCGAGGGGCATCTATTAGTAATTTCTCTTCAAGTTTCTTTCGAAGCAAAAGATCATCTTGAAGTTCTTTATCCTTTAAACCTTCACATATTAATCCTTCTTTACCGAGTTCTTCGATTATTAATTCTTTCTCTAGAATCTTCTGATCTTGAACATCTTCACCCATTCTACGACCAGTTTCCCGGGCAATTTCAATGATTTCATCATACTTTTTAAGCTTTTCCCGGTTTTTAATGTTTTTATTAAGAATTACCGGTAATATATTCTCTGCTTTTTGCTCCGAAAATTTCACATAACCCAGGGCTAATGCATTTTGTACGTGTTTATCATTAATTATAGATGGTTTTTTTCGATGGAATTGTAGGAATTCTATACGAGCATTGGAACCATATTTTTTTCTTATTTCATTCTCATAATTAAGTTGATCACTGCAATCTAGATTCACTCTTTTCCTAACCCATCTTCCATCCTCGAAAACTTTAACTACCATTGAAACAGTTTTAACTATCCCCCGTTTCTCTTGTTTCAGAATTCTAACTATTTTACGGAAGGCTTCCCTTCCATGTGAAGAGAGTTCTGACATTTTAACCATATACTCACCGGAAAGTGGTAGATATTTTATTATCTCTAACCTGTAAACACTATGATGATTTATTTTGAATTCAAGATTCATGGAGCCGCAGATGCACTTCTGTGCTTTTATGTCAGCGATTTCATGTCCCATGTAATCTCTATTACAAATTGGACATTTAATGATAGCGAACTCTTCTAAATGTCCTACTGCTATTTTATGAGAGGCAATGGATGATTTAACCCTATCAAGAATATTTTTTTTAAGAGCAGCCCGCATTCGGAAATGCTGAGTGTGCCGGGTGATATCATGCAAATCTTCAACTTTCATTTCCCTTGATGAGACACGTCCAAACTTCATAATAGAGCGATAAGGTGCTTTATAACCTTTAATTTCCATAGTGTCCCTAAATTCTTGTAACTCATATAAATTATCCTTTAAATAAACGTAAATAGCCATGAAGCTATCTAAATCACGGATATCATCAGCATTAATTGGGTTCCGCCTTATACCACTTAAAAATTTCTCTGCCCTTCCAATGAGTACCGATTCATTCATTTTATTTTTTCACCAACATTAGCGCCTTTTGCATTTAAAACACTAAGAGTATCCTTGGTGGCTAGTATCATTCCCTCAGATTTAATACCGAAAAGTTTAGCAGGCTTCAGATTCACTAAAACAATCACTTTCTGGTTTAATATATCTTCTGGGCTATAATTCTTCGCGAGACCAGCAACAACTTGTAATTTTTTATCTTTAACATCCACTATAAGTTTTAAGAGATTATCGGAATC
>PMNN01000177.1 GCA_003161815.1 Methanobacterium sp.
TTATATTTAAATGTATCCGTTGTAAAATAGTAATATATAAATGTTATAGAAACATTCAGGAAAGAATAATAAGGTTCTAATGGTGTGAAGTAAAGTGAAAATACGGAAAAGATACCATTTCAAGAAGAAAAAACTTAAAGAAATGCATGAAACCCTAGGAGACTACTCTAAGATAATACCAGCCAAAGCAACAGTAGAAATCCTTGAAACAAACAATAATGATATCATACTAATAAACGGTAACCCATGGATAATGATGATAGATGACACCCCATTCCTAACACTGAAAGGTGCATTAGAAGTTGATGTAACATCCAAATATGTGGTAGTGGATATGGGAGCTGTGAAATTCATGACTAAAGGAGCAGACGTAATGTCACCGGGAATCACTAAGGCAGACCCTAACATCCAGAAGGGAGACTTTGTAATAATAGTGGATGAAACTTATCACAAACCATTAGCCATCGGACGAAGTCTAATATCCGGGGATGAAATGACTCAAAATACTCAAGGAAAAGCTGTGAAAAACCTCCACTACATCGGCGATGAAATATGGAATCTAGAAATATGAAAAAGGAGTTTTTAAATGGTGGAATTAAGATACTCCTCCGGTAAAATCATATCACAAAAAGTGCATGCAATAGGAGTATTAGCATTAGGATCCCATTTGGAAAATCATGGCGCAGCATTACCCATAGATACTGACGCTAAAATCGCCTCACACTTAGCTTTACAAGCAGCATTAAAAACCGGGGTAAAATACTTAGGAATACTCTACACAGCCACCGAATACGATTACGTTAAACACGGAAAACATGTAACAATAGAAACCCTAGTGGAGAAGAATCTTAAACCCACCCTAAAAACCGTAAAGAAATGTCTTAACCTCGAGAAGATAGTATTAGTAAACGCACATGGTGGAAACATTCCCGTTGAGAATTACCTTAAAGAATTAGAAGATGATTTAAATCTCGAAATAATTTTAAATAATAAAATAGTGGAAATTGAAGGACCTCACGCTGGCACAGGAGAATTATCCATAGGAGCCCTATTAGGAATAGTTGACACTACCCGGTTAGAGGAGCACTGCCACTTCGAAGAATATCCAGAAGTAGGTATGGTTGGCCTCAAAGAAGCACGTGAAGCATCAGAAGGGATTAACCGAGAAGCCCAAAAAATGGAAGAAACCGGCGCCTGTGTGGACCTGGAACAAGGAGAATATCTACTAGAAATAGCTATTGAAGATATCATTAGAGATATCATAAAATTATTAGACTAAAATATAAAATAACCTAAGAAAAAAAAGATAAATTCACTGTTTTTTTTATATTAACCAAATTCATGAATTTATTCTTTTTTTTTAACTCATTTTCTATTTGAAACTATTTTTTCCATGTATAATAAATACAAGTTATCGGTAAATTTTTCCTTTTTAAAAATTTTATAACCCATCTTTTGATAAAAAGAAATATTTTTTCACTCTTATAGCCAGTTATAAGTTCAAATCGGTTAAAATCCGGGAAGCAAGCTTCTATTTTATTCAATAATTTCGTTCCAATGCCTTGATTTTGATAATCAGGATTTACAATAAGCCGTCCAATATAAATAGTTACTGAATTTAAAATATTCCCCCTAACTGAACCTATTATCTTCCCATCTTCCACTGCTTTTAGAAAAATATGATCTTTAAACTTACTCTCAACTTCTTCTAACGTCTGGGTAAGCGGTGGAATTTTACAGTCATTATAGATTTCCGCCTCACTTTGATAAGCCAATTTCTGAAGCGAAAGTATCTGCGCTGCATCTGAAATATCAGCTTTCTGGATAATCATTTTTTATTAATTCCTTTAATAATTATTTTTGTTATCGTATTTGATAAAATTCATTGATTTACCATTTCAGCCAGACCACGCGCCCATGCCCGAATCTCTTCCCAATCACGATAATCATGAAGTTTGTTATTGTCTATTCCCTGTTTTTCCATTTCTTTTTTAATGAACCTGTTGGTTAGTTTGAAAAGGAGGCCGTGCTTGGCATCAGGGTCATATACACTGCCAAAAAGCCCCAAGGCTACGGGTTTACCTGCAAGATTTTCTGCAGCCACGTTTTCCAAGTATTTCTCCCTGCCTTCATCGACAGTTTTTTCGTCATTGGCAGCTCCGCAGGAAACAAAAAGAGCTACTTTTTTATCTGCAAGAGCAAATTTATTGTCTTTAAGGAATTTAAGTGAATTTTTAGTCCATTTACCCATTTTAATCCCACTTCCCACTACAACCAGATTGTAAGGGGAAACATCAAAATCCTTAAGGCCTTTAGAATCTGCCAAATCTACTTCAATTCCTTCACTTTCCATAATTTTTACTATTTCTTCTGCAATTTCAGCGGCGGTGCCGTATCTAGTTCCATATACAATTAATGCTTTCATTTTTTTTCCCACTTCCTTAATGTACTATTTATTTGCTTAAAAAAAAAATTGTCTTATAAAATCTTAGGAATGATAGCAACTCAATTCAATTCTTCTAAAAACTCCATCATCTTTTTGTTGAAGAATTCAGGATTATCTTGATTAGATCCATGTCCTGCATCATGTATTACGACATATTTACTCTGTTTATCTCTTTTTGTCCATTCTTTCATGGATTTCTTTATGTTACCGGTTTTATCGTGTACCCCGTAAGCTAAAAGTAGAGGCGATGTGGAGTGATAATCTGGCTCATAGTGAATACATGTAGAAACGCCGTCAAATATCTTGACGAATTCTTTTTTGGATAATTCATTGAATTTTACCTTTAAATACTGTTTAGTATCTGATTTAATTGCTGATGCATCGATTGAGGCTTTTTTCAGGTTATCGTAAGGCCAAATCCTAAAAATAAATGGTGAAATTCGCAATGATAGCGATTCAAGAATAGATAGTTTAGCAGTGATGCAAGTCCCGTCAATTATAATCATAGCTTCAATTCTCTCGGGATGTTGGAATGCAAACTCCTGGATAGCATAAGTGCCGGCAGATTGACCTATGAATATGGCTTTTTCTTTGCCTAAATCATCTAAAATATGTAACATATCCTCTGCAGTATCATTTATACTGAAAAGTCCTTTGAGTGGCCTTGATTGTCCATGTCCACGCATATCCCATCTTAAGATTTGGTAATTATTCTTTAAACAGGGAATTTGTATATCGAATTGGAGGTGGTCTACGGCAGCTCCATGGGCAAAGAAGATTAAAGGTTTCTCTGAGTTACCCGATAGCCAGTAATGTACTTTGCACCCGGGTCTTTCAACAGTATGTTCCATCTCATTGAATAACATAAAAAAACCTAGTTTTAAAAAATAAAAAATTAATGATATTATTATTTATAAACACTGATATAAAATTCATGTTTCTTCCAAACATCGAACATCTGCTGTTTAATCTTAAACATTATCCTTTTAAATCATGATATTTTTTTCTATTTATCAAAATCTTAAACTTTATATAATAGTTAGTTAGATAAAAC
>PMNN01000191.1 GCA_003161815.1 Methanobacterium sp.
AGGTATGGTATAATTAAAGGCACGGAAATCTCTGAATCCGTTTATAGAATTGAGGATATGGTGGAAAAACCCACTTTGAAGGAGGCACCTTCGAATTTAGCTATAACGGGTAGATATATACTTGTCCCTGAAATTTTTGATCATATTGAAGATATCCCTCCAGGAGTGGGTGGAGAGATTCAACTTACTGATGCAATGAGGTTAATGGATGAAATGTATGGTTACGTGTTAGATGGTAAAGTTTATGACATTGGTAACACGGTGGAATGGCTTAAAAGTTCAATAGAAATAGCCCTTAAAGATGAAAGCGTGAACTATGAGTTAAGGCAATATTTAAAAGAACTTTTAATGGATTAAAAAAATAAATGAATTCNNATACAATCAAATTTTAATTTTCCTAATTTTTTAGTTCATAACTAAATTTATATAAATATCATCAGTGAATAAAATTATAAATAAAAATAAAATTTTTGTTGATAAAAATTTAAAATAATAGTATTATTAGGAAATAGTGATTTAATGAAGATTTCAATTGTCATTCCAGCCCTTAACGAAGAAGACATAGTGGGTAAAACAGTTAAATCTGTGCCAATAGATGAATTAAAAGAGAAAGGACTTGAAACTGAAATAATTGTAGTGAATAACGCATCAACAGATAACACGGCAGAGGAGGCTAGTGAAGCTGGTGCAAGAGTTGTGTATGAGGAGAAGAGAGGATATGGTAATGCTTATTTAAGGGGATTTAAGGAAGCTCAGGGTGANNTTTGTAATGGGATCCAGACTTAAAGGAGATATAAAGAAAGGAGCCATGCCACCTCTTCATAGGTACATCGGAAATCCCTTTCTTACTTGGATGTTAAATTCACTATTCTCAACGGGAATATCCGATGCTCATTGTGGTATGAGGGCTATTAAAAAAGAAGCACTAAATAAATTAAAATTACGTAGTGGTGGGATGGAATTCGCATCAGAAATGGTTATTGAAGCATCCCGGGAAAACCTTAAAATAGCTGAAATCCCAATCACTTACTATCCCCGCGGAGGCGAATCAAAACTCAGCTCTTTTGCAGATGGATGGAGGCATTTAAGATTCATGATGCTCTACCGACCTACACCCTTCTTATTGGTGCCGGGATTGGTAGTATTACTTTTAGGTATAACCTTAATGATCGGAGTATCATTACTGAGACAATCCAGATGGAATTCAATGATATTGGGCAGTCTACTACTAATAGTTGGATACCAAATGCTCCTTGCATGGATTCACTTCGGGGCTTTCGGAGAGTCTTATGGGGTCTCTCATACTTCTAAAACGATTAAAAAGTTCATGAGTTACCACTCCCTAGGAAGGGAACTGCTTCTGGGATTGATACTACTACTTGCTGGAGTAGCTGTGGGAGTTAATGTTCTTTTAGCTTGGAGTGCGGCTGGGTTTGGAGGATTATACTTAACTTGGAGTGCAATAATGGCTCTGGTACTATGTATATTGGGAATCCAAACTATTTTCTCCGGGATATTCTTGAGTTTGATGCTCTTGAATAATAATTATAAATAATTAAAAATAAAATTTTTTTTGAGGGATTTCCTGAATGAAGATAGCTTATGTTTACGATGCAGTTTACCCCTGGGTTAAGGGAGGAGCTGAAAGAAGGATTTATGAATTGGCGAGAAGGTTAATTCAAAATGGTCATGAAGTTCACTGGTATGGTGTAGGTTGGTGGTGGCCTGAAGAAGGTCAAAATGATATTGAAATGGATGGTATCAAACTGCATGGGGTTTGTGGACCTGTTGAACTTTATAATGGTGATAGAAGATCTATTAAAGAAGCTATTTATTATGCATTGAAGCTTTACCCAAAATTGAGGGGTGAAAATTTTGACATCATTGATTGTCAGGGATTTCCTTTCTTTTCATGCTTCACATCTAAAACTTATTCATTATTCCGTAAATCATTTCTAGTAATAACTTTACATGAAGTTTGGAATCAATATTGGTACGAATATTTGGGAAGTATTGGTATATTCGGTAAACTATTAGAGAATTTAATGGTTAATTTAACAGATAATATTATTTCTGTATCCAGTACAACTAAGAATGAACTTCATAAAATTAAGCCAGCTGAAAAGTCAGTGATTATTCCCAATGGCATTGACTTTAAAGAAATAACTGGAACAAGTCCTTCAATTAAAAAATCAGATGTTATATTTGCAGGGAGACTTATAAAAGAGAAAAATACGGATTTACTCCTTAAACCACTGGTTCAAGTGAAAAAAAGTCTTCCTGATATTAAATGTTTTATCATTGGAGATGGTCCTGAAAAAAATAATCTGGAAATTTTAAGGGATGATCTAAATCTTAACGGGAATGTGAAATTTCTGGGTTTTTTAGAGGATCAAAGTTTAATATCCCATTTAAAGTCTTCAATGGTCTTTGCACTACCTTCGACTCGTGAAGGATTTGGTATGGTTGTTTTAGAGGCTAATGCTTGCGGTTTACCTGTAGTAGTGATTGATCATCCTATGAATGCATCAATAGATCTTATAAAAGATAATATAAATGGCTTTATCGCTGAATTTTCGGAGAATTCCCTGGCAGATAAAATATTAGAGGGTATAAATGGAAAGAATATGATGAAGGATTCTTGTATAGATTTTGCTAGAGGATATGATTGGGATGAGATAGTGAGGGATCTAGAGGATTTTTACCTAAAGGTGTTAAATTCCAACTAGATTCATATTATAATTTTTTTATATGGTTAAATTTGAGATTAAGCTTTTATTATTTAGGGGACGGATGATGAATGAAAATAGTACAGACGCCTGTAAGGTTTTATCCATTCATAGGTGGTGTGGAAAATTATGTGTATTATCTTTCNNGATAATATTGAGGGAATACAGGTTAAAAGATTATCTTATCTGGGTAGAATCGCTAACACTAATATCACTCCTGAACTTCCTATAATATTATCCCTGGAAGATTATGATATTATTCATACTCATATTCCCACCCCGTGGAGTGCTGATTGGAGTGCTATATCATCAAAAATTAAAAATAAACCTTTAGTGGTTACTTATCATAATGATATAATTGGTGATGGTATTTCTAATTACATTGCTCGCTTTTATAACTATACCTTCCTTAAATTATTACTTAAACGGGCGGATAAGATCATTATGNNCCTAATGGTGTTGATGTAGATAAATTCCAGCCAAAAAAAACCTTAAATAATGAGAATGACTATAATATTTTTTTCTTGAGTCTTTTAGATGAATTTCACCTTTATAAAGGATTAGACTATTTATTAAAATCGCTTCAAACAGTTAAAAAAGAAATACCTAATCTAAAACTGATAGTGGGTGGTAAAGGCGTTTTAGTCGATTACTATAAGAAAATAGCTGTTTCAATGGGATTAGGGGATAACGTGGAGTTTACAGGTTTTATATCTGACGAAGATATAGTTGAGTATTATAATCAAGCAAATGTTTTTGTGCTACCCTCCATCTCCTCTTTACAAGAGGGGTTTGGGATAGTGGCATTGGAGGCGTTATCTTGCCAGACACCTGTTATTACCACTGATATTGTAGGGGTGGCGGAGGATCTAATTGAAGTTAATAGTGGATTAGTAGTACCTGCTAAAGATTCTGTTAAACTTGCAGAAGCAATAATTACTATACTTAAGGATAAAAAATTACAAATAGAGATGGGTAAACGCGGAAGAGAACTGGTAATGGAAAAATACACTTGGAAGAGAGTGGCTAGTAGCATGGAAAAACTATATAAGATTATATTCTCAAACTAACTTTAAATTATATGTACTAATTTTTGAGATGTTAATATTTAGAGATTATCGAAATAAGCTATCAATACTATGTTCAAATATTTGAACAATTCCAAAATGTAGTTATATGGCATTAAATACTTGGAGAATACGTTAAAAAATGTTGGAAATAAATAAATTTAAGATTAGTGACTGGATATTATTAGTAATACTCTTGCTTTTCCTTACGGATCTATCCATCATTTTCAATATACCTATTCTGCGACCAGCGTTATCTTTTCTATTTTTCACTTTCATCCCAGGAATCTTGATTCTCCAGATATTAAGGTTAAATAAGATAGATTTACTCAAAAAAATTGTTTTAGGAGTGGGATTGAGTATATCTTTCCTAATGATCATTGGCATCATTTTAAACACTTTATATCCAATCTTAACCATGCCATTATCCTTAAATCCAGTTTTAATCACCTTAAACATTTTTATAATCTTATTATCAGCAACTGCTCATCAGCATAACAGTAAAACTCTTAACTTTAAGGATATTATTAACTATAAATCCTCTTTGAAGGGTAAATTATTATCCCCAATATTTTTTCCTTTTTTATTTCCATTATTAACTGTTCTGGGAACTTATTTGATGAATATCAGCCAGAATAATATTTTACTTTTAATTATGCTTCTTTCAATACCTTTATATCTTATTGCAGTGATTTATAATAGGGATAGGATTCATCCTGTAACGTATCCCCTGGCATTGTGGCTTATTGGTTTAAGCATACTCTTAATGTATGGTTTAACCTCTTACCATATTACAGGTATTGACGTACATTTAGAGTATTACTGCTTCCAACTCACTCAACTTACTTCACATTGGGATTTAAACGCTTTTTATAATGCATTCAACGCATGTTTAAGCATAACTATACTCCCTCAAATTTATCAGGTTCTCTCCGGGTTGAATGGAGAGTATGTTTTTAAATTATTCATGGCGATCATAGGCTCTGTAACTCCGCTAATAATTTATTCAGTGGCAAGGAGATACCTTGATAGAAAATATGCATTTTTAGGTGCACTTCTATTTATTTTCCAGTTATTCTTCATTAATTTATTAGGCGCAGTTAGACAGGAAATAGCTACAGTTTTCTTTTTCTTAACAGTTCTCCTGGTTTTTGAATTTGAAATGAATAAATGGACTCGGAAACTACTTATAATTTTATTCTTATTCGCTACATTAATTTCACATTACTCTACAGCTTATGTCGCTTTTATACTCGTTCTACCCATTCTATTATGGCCATTCTTCGATAAATTAATCAGGGAGAGAAGATTGCAATTCACCAACTTTGATGTAATCCTTATTTCCTTAGTAATTATAATGATCTGGTACGTTTTAGTTGCTAAAGTACAGTTTGCAAGCGGTGCCCAGGCAGTAACTCAGACAATCCAAACGACTGCCGGTGGTGTAGGACAATCAGCTTTGATATCTACTAGGGGAGCTTATGTATTAGGTGTTCTGGGGGTAGTGCTTAAATCTCTCCCAAACACTGTAAGTGTTATTGCGAATGATTTAATATTCGCAACCATACTGGTGGGTTTACTTGGCATTATGAGGAAATTCCGTTATTATCATGAAAAGTTTAAGATGCAATTTCTTATAGGAATAGGAATATCCATCGTATTAATGGTTTTATTTGTTGTTCTGCCTTATATTTCCATAGCCTATGATGCGGTTAGGTTATTTTTCCAGTTAATCATATTTTTAGCACCAGTCTTTGTTATAGGTGGGATAGTAATAGCTAGAGTTATTAAAAAACCGAAATGGGATGTTTACATTCTCTTAATATTATTATTATTTTTGTTTTCATGCAGCACTTACTTGCAGTATAGTTTATTAGGTGTACCATATTCACCTGATTTCGAGAATAATAGTATCGTACGACAGGAGACTTTTATTTATAATAGTGAATTAGTATCGGCTCAGTGGCTGAATCAGAATAGAATAGATAATCTAACAATATATTCTGATGAAAATGCGGTTCCGCGGTTTTCAACAGCGTATGGTACACATGTTGGTAATTTCAGTATAAATAGTACTTTATTTGAATGGAATAAAACTATAGATCATGGTTACATTTACTTAGGTTATGTTAACGTAAATAATCATGAAGTTATTGAAGTAGGTAATGACATTAATCGAATGAGTATTGTACCTTACTCTTATCTATTCACGGGTAAGAGTAGAGTTTACGATAATGGGGGAAGCCAAATATGGTGGTAGATGGTAAAACTAAAATATTATTCGTTCATCATACGGCCATGTGGTTTCGAAGGCCATTTTTTCATGATTTAAGTAAATTTTATGATGTTGAATTCATATTCACTAATGTAGAAAGTTATAATAAAACATATGACACACAATTTTCTCAAAGTAATATACCTGGAATGGATGATTTAAATTATAGGGTGATTAATAAAAGGTTGGGTATAGCTTGGGGAGCAATACGAAGAGCTATGGGGGAGTATGACATATTTCTTGGGGGTAGTTGGGATACACTTACTGATGTGATAGAAACCCTATTATATTTCTTTATTGTAAAGCTTAAAAGGCGTCCATTCATTTTATGGAGGGAGGATTGGGATTGGAATGTTCAATCATCTAAAAGAAGAATGGTTAAATTTTTAGCAGGTTTTTTGAGTAGAAATGTTGATGCAATTCTAGTTCCTGGCAGTAAAAATGAGGAATTTTTCACTTTACTCGGAGTTTCGCCGGAGAAAATATTTATAATGCCCAATGTGAGTAATTTAACCTTTAAAGAAGAGGATTACAATAATCAGATTAAGATACGCCAGATGATGGGTTTGAATGATGAAAAAGTTATATTATTTGTAGGACGACTCATTAATCTTAAGGGAGTACAATTTCTTCTTAATGCATTTTCAAAACTCCGGAAGAAAATGGATAATATAGTATTGGTTATTGTAGGGGATGGATCATGTCACGAAGAATTGGAAAACTTATCCATGAATCTACAAGTGGATGATAAAGTTCATTTCAGGGGTAATGTGGATAATGAACTGCTAGGCGGATATTACCTACTCTGCAATGTCTCCGTGGTACCTTCAATCACCACTCATCATGCCGATGCCAGTCCACTAGTGGTTAATGAGGCCATGTACTTCGCGAAGCCTGTGGTTACCAGCGATGCCGTGGGAAACACTTTCATGATCCAAAATGGTGTGAATGGGTATGTAGTGCCTGAGAGAAATCCAGAAGCTCTTTGTAATGCATTATATAGAATATTATCCGACGTTGAACTTGAAAAGAAAATGGGTGAGGCTTCAAAAAAAATTATTAATGAAGGATTCACTTATCAAAATATGATAAATGGTTTTAATCAAGCAGTAAATTACTTAAATTTAAATAAGGCATCAACAAAATAGGTTTATTTTTGAATAAGACTTAAAGTTTATTTTATCTTTTCATTATAACCATTAAGTATATTTTAATTATCTGGATTAAATATAAGGGTAGATACCAGTAGTAATGAGGATTATGTGCTTTGAGAAATGTTAGATTTGATTTTATATCCATTAATGCTCTCTTGATGGAATCTGAACTCCTCTTTTTCCTCGATACTCCTTCTTTATGCCATATATGACTATTTAAAACTATAATTGTATTGTAACCCTGTTCTTTAAGGAGTATTGCTAAGTCAATATCTTCACAACCAAAGAAGAGTTTTTCATTCAAAAATTTAATAGGCGCATCCCCTATTTTCATCATCAACGCCGCTCCGGAAACCCAATCACATTCAATAATATTCCCTGAATAATCTTCAGGATTACTCATATCTATCAAATCATAATATCCTGGATATCTGGAGATATCAACTATTCCACCTAAATTAGCCACCACATCATTCCGCCCATTACATTCATAATAATATATAATAGGACCTAAAATGCCAATATTCACATCTTCTTCAGCTGACTGGATCATTTTAGTTAAAAAATCAGAGTTAACTACGGTATCATTATTCAACAATAATACATAGTCAGGATTGAGATTTTGGAGAGCATATTTTATGGCAATATTATTTCCTTTAGCGAAGCCATAATTCTCATCATTTTTTATAAGGGTGAGTAGCCGATTCGATGGCAAATCCAAATCTTCTACAATTTCTGTATTAGATTCTGACTCTTCTTTGTTGAGTAGTTTGATTTTAATTGGTTTATTATTTCTTTGATATTGGAAAAATGGGGATTGTACTATTATTTCACCTTGACAATATTCCCTTATCTTCTGGATGGAATGATCCTCAGAGTGATTATCCACTACTATCACTTTAAAATTGGGATAACTAATCTGAAAGATGGATTCCAGACATTCTAGGGTGTCAGGCCAGCCATTCCAGTTTAGAATTATAATTGCCACCAAAGGATTCATAAGTATTAATCCTCCCAAAATTTAGATTATTAATTATAAATTTGTGATTTATTTAAAATTGTTATTTTCTTTTTTTTTAATTTCAGGATTTAGCCATAATTAATAAAAAATATACTTTTAAAAATTTTTAAATAAGATTTCATAAGCATATCGAAGTATTCACTTGTATTAACATTATTTTTACCTATTAAACTTCCTATGAGAACAAATAGTCCCTCTTTAAGGAGTATTAGGAGGAATAAAAATTTATGAGTAGAACTTCCATAGCGTGTCACATAATCCGCTGTATTTTTAGTGCTTAAGGTAGTCATCTCTGGAAGAACGGATTTTCTGGTGATTGATCGACCTCTTTTATGGTATACTATTGCTTTGGGAGCATAAATAGCCTTCCAATCATTATTATAGGCCCTCCATGATAAATCAGCATCTTCACCCAGAGTAACATAACTCGTGTCTAGAAGACCAATCTCTAGAAGCATTTCTTTATTGTAAAGTGCTGCTGCTGCCATGGCACCCATAACCTCCTTATGTTGATCATACTGGCCATGATCCACTTCTCCATGACCCCTATCTACTATTCTTCCCCAGCTAAGCACATGTCCAGTTGAATCAATAATATGGGGATTGTAAGCGTTTAATAGTTTTGCACCAACAATTCCTGTCTTATCATAAGTTTCAGTAGCTATCACCATTTCATCAAGGAATCTTGGATCAACTATAGTGTCATTATTTAAAAGTAAAATATGTGAGGGGTTTAAATTTTTAAGAGCGAATCGTATTCCTATATTATTTCCCTCGGCGAATCCATAATTCTCATCATTTTTGAGGAGTATAAGTTTTCGACTCAGCAAATTTGAATCGTCTCTTTTATGAAGATAGTTATGTGTTTCTTGATTAGAGAATTCGATTAATTTTATTGGTTTGTTTTTATTCATGTAATTGAAGAACTTTGATTTTACTTCTAATTTACCTTTACAGTATTCTCTTATTTTTTGGATTGATCCATCCTCGGAGTGATTGTCTACTAATATAACTTCAAAGTTAGTGTAATTTATTTGGTAAAGGGATTCCAGGCATTCTATAGTATCTTTCCAGCCGTTCCAGTTCAATATAATGATTGTAATTAGGGGATTCATATTTTTAATTCACATAATTTAAGTTACAATATTCTTAATGTATTAAAAAAAATTTGTTAAAGAGAAAGTTTATTCTGTGATTTGATTTTAGAATCTATTACATGATTCAAGTGCCATAGTAATCTGCTTCCAGCTTGTTCCAACGTCCAAAATTCTTGAACGGTTTTTATTGAATTTTTAGACATTGTATATCTTTTAAACTCTTTTAAAAGGAGTTCTCTAGTAGCTTCGGCAAATAGAGTTTCGTCACGTTCCGTGTGCAACCCTGTTTTCCTGTGAACCACGGTTTCTCTTACACCACCTTCTTTAACAGCCACTACTGGTGTACCGCAACTCATAGCCTCCAGAGGGACTAAACCAAATGGTTCCATGTAAGGAGCATAGAGGACTAATTTAGCCTTATTATAAAGCAAAACCAATTCATCATCATTAATAAGTTCCAATATCTCTAGTTCTACTTTTAAATGTGAAGATAATTGTTCCAAATGGGCTTTCCATTCTGGTTCAGAATAATTTGAAACTATGACTAGTTTGGGGCGTATATTAGGCTCAATCAATGCAAGGGATCTGATCATGAAATCATAACCTTTAGAAGGTCTGCAACTACCCACGGAAAGTACGAATTCCTCTTCAGGGACTTCATATGGTCGGAATAATTTGGTGTCAATCCCAAGATAGGATACAAAGGAATTAACACCGTAAACACGTAATATGGATTCTCTGGTGAAGTATGAATTAGTTAAAATGTAATTAGCATATGATATATTTTGTTTATCTATTTTTAGATCCACGTTATCTGAATAATCATAAATCATTCTCTTTACAGGATTCTGTTGTTTTTTACGTTGGGATACAACTTCTAGGATAGCTTCATTACGAGGTGGTTGTGGACAGTAATAAATCATGGGTTTTGTAACATATTTAAGGAAAAATGGTGACATAGTGTACTGATCCTGTTCACTTAATACTACATCATAATCTCCCGAATTTATTATTTTAGCTATCTTTTCCTCAGTTCTTTCCAAGTCCCATAAGGATATTGATTTTAATTGAGGTGGCAAATATTTGACGGTGGAATATATGGATCCTTTGATGGTTTGTTCCACGGGGAAGATTTTTAAACTATTTGCCACATCTTTAAGGGGTAAAAAATCTTCGTTAGCTGTGATTGGAACTAGAACATCTACGATATGTCCTTCCTTATTCAGGTAATCTACAAAACCATGTAAGGCTCTTTTAGCTCCTCCACTGGGTAAATTATGGAAAACAGCGATTTTCATTAGATATTCAACTCTAAAATAATTATTTTTAATATTATCTTATTTATTTATAGGAATTATTTAAATTTTAGATTCTGAGTCCATCAATTGTTCCTGTAAATAAAGATTTAAACATAGGCCAATCCCTGCGGTATATTAAAAGATACCCTGATTCTATTAGAACTTCCTTTAAATAATAGGATAAAAATTTATGATAAACCGTTTTACTAGCATGTTTTCTCACGAAGTAAAGCCGGTTCCGATTATGATAATAGGTTTTAAAATAATTTTTACTTGAAGCGCCATATTTATGCCATATTTTAGATTTAAATGTATAAACGGATTTATAATCTGCCTCTCGTCCATTGAAGCACCAATCCACATCTTCCCAGTACATGAAATAATTAGTATCCATGAGACCTATTTCTTCTATTACACTTGCCTTAACTAATAAACAGACTCCACCTACATAATCTAATTCCATTAACTGATCTAAATTTCCATTATCCTCCTGATTAAAACCTATTTCATGTGATTCACCGCGCTGGAAATCTATATTACCCCCACCAGCTGCTTGAATCCTGTTACTTTTATCATAATAATAAGTTTTAGGGCCAACAAAACCTATTTTTTCTTCAGATTCTGCCGTTACTATCAGTTCATTTAGGAATTCAGGGTCTACTACAGTGTCATTATTTAAAAGTAGAATATAATCGGATTTAAGATTTTTAAGAGCGAATCGTATACCGATATTATTGCCCTCAGCGAATCCATAATTACCATCATTCTCAATGAGAAAAAGTTTACGATACTGTGGATTTAGATTCTTTTTTTGATTGGATTCTTTTTCAGACTCTTGATTAGTGTATTCGATTAATTTAATAGGTTTATTCCAAGTTTGATACTGGAAGAATTCTGATTGCACTTTTATTCTTCCATTACAATAATCCTTTATTTTTTGGAGTGATTGGTCTTGAGAATTATTGTCCACAATTATAACATTATAGTCAGTGTAGGTGATTTGATAGATGGATTCCAAGCATTCTAGTGTATCTCGCCAATTATTCCAATTCAAAATGATAATGGAAACTAAAGGGATCATGATAATCAGAATTATTATTATTTCTTTTTTTGGGGAAAAATTTGAGTATTTTTTAAGGTTAATTTTTTTATGAACTTGATATTTAAATCATTAAAAATTATTTTGGATTTAAGATGTTTATTCATTAATTTAGAATTTGACTGAGTTAAATGTTTTAAAGAAGATTGTAAAAGTTCAGATTAATTCATCGGTTAACGTTATTTTTTATAATAGTTATTTATATGTTGATTTTTCAAAATTTATATAGAATGAAATCTCATTAACTTTAGGATTTATGTTACATTTTTGGAGATTTTTTATGGGAAATGACCAACCTAAACTATCTTTAATTATATTAAATTATAAAAATGCTGAATTAACAGCCAAGTGTGTTGATTATTTAGATAGAGCTTCAAAAGAAGCTGCAATTTATACTGAGATAATTATTGTAGATAACAGTGCCAAAGAAACTGCTGCTCTTCTGAAAGAATTATTAAATGGATCCGTTAAGATCATAGAAAATCAGGAAAACATGGGATTTTCTAAAGCCAATAATCAAGGTATTAGTGTAAGTAGAGGAGAATATGTTTTGCTTTTAAATAATGATGCGTTTGTTAATCCTGAAGTTTTGAAGGTAGGTATCAGATTTTCAGACGATCATCCAAAATGTGGGATTTGGGCTCCAAAACTGGTGGGGGAAGATGGGGCTTTTCAAATGTCCTGTGCTCATCTACCTTCTCTTAAAGGTTTAATAATCGAATACTTGTTTTTTAGAAGTTATGACCGGTATTCTGACTCTGAATTCTGGAGTGGACCTACTGAGGTTGGTGCAGTTATAGGTGCATTTATGCTTATAAAAAGATCTGTCATAGAAAATATCGGAATGCTAGATGAAGATTTCTTTTTTACGGTTGAAGATATTGACTATTGCTACAGAGTTAATAAAGCTAATTATTCAATTTTTTATGATCCAACAGTAAGTATGGTGCACTTAGTATCCGCTTCTCAGAAAAAAGGAACAGAATATCCTGAACTCCATTCAAATCGAGTTTTATACTTTAAAAAAAATGTAGGAATTATTTCGGGCATTCTTTCGGGAATAATAATTAAGAGTGGACTAGCTTTAAGGAATATTTTGTAGAAATATATCAGGAATACTCCAATGATTCTTTTTATCTTAATATCTAGCAGATGATATCCAATCTCGTCCTATTGATGCACTGAGAGGTTAGGATTCTCCCAAAAAAGAATATTTGTCTCGTTAATAATCGTGAACAAACCTAAATTATGTGATAAACTACAAATAAATTTATGAGATTGAATAGATTTATAATTTAAATAGTCTATTTATTATAATCAAACCAATAAAAATTCTATAAATTATTAGTTTATACTAGTTTAGATACTCCTTATTGAATATTTATTTATGTAAAATGATTAAAAGATTAAAATATAGATGTGATTTCTTATGGACAGTTCTAAAAGACCAAATTACGTTTGTATATTCCCTAATCTTTTAAATTTTCAATTAATAAAGGATGTAGGAATGATACCATATACTATGGCTAAATATTTTAATTACAATGCTTTAATCGTCACGTATAATAACGATAAATATAGTTATTTAGATCAATATATGAAAGATGAAAATTTTAACTTAAATTTCATTAAAAAGAGATTTAATAATCAAAGATATGATATCATAATATATTTAATACTTAAATCCAGAAATATAGATATTCTACAAGTATTTCATTTTCATGATACGTTGAACATGTTAATTTACTTCTTGATTTATAAATCATTAAATAGGAATGGTAAAATATATGCTAAATTAGATGCTGATTACAATTTAACCTCTTTCCTAGTGGAGGACAACGGTTTCTGGCCTTTCGTACGTAATTTTATTCTAAAATATCTTGTAGATTGTTTGAGTGTAGAAACTGATCAAAGTTATCAAAGATTGATTAACAGCAAATTAAATTATGCAGGCAAACTTATCTGTATGCATAACGGTTTTGATATTCTGTTAAATGGAGATGATTTCAAGATTGGTGGAAAGAAAAATTATATAACAACAGTGGGACGCTTAGGATCAAAGGAAAAGGCTACTGAAATATTATTGGAAGCATTTTCAAAAATTAAGAACCTAAAAAACTGGAAATTAATATTAATTGGTGAGTTTGAAGAACAATTTCAAGATTATGTTTGTAAATATTTTAAAAAATATCCCCATTTACGGGAAAAAGTGATTTTTACAGGTTTTATAGAAGATCGAAAAAAAATTTACCAATATTATTCAGAAACAAAGATATTTTGTTTCACATCCCGAAGGGAGAGTTTCGGGATTGCCCTTGTTGAAGCAGCTTATTTCGGTGATTACTTGGTTTCAACCGATGTTGGAGGAGCTAAGGATGTTTTAAAAGTGACCAATTATGGTGAATTAATTGAAATAGACAACGTTAATTTATTGGCGAATAGATTAGGGGATTTAATAGAAAATTGGCAGAAATATGAAAATGATCCCCATCAAAAAATGAATTTGATAGAAGAGAATTTTAGCTGGCCACATTTGTGTAAAAAACTTTATAAAAAAATTAATGAATAGACATGATAGTGATTAAAAATGAAAATTACAGTGATAGGAGCAGGATATGTTGGATTGGTTACAGCAGCTTGTTTTGCAGATTTAGGTAATCAAGTTTTATGTGCCAAAAAAACTTCAAAAAATTTAGATAAACTTAATAAAGGCATATCACACATTTATGAGCCTGGGTTAAGTGAAATCCTAAAAACAAACATAGAAAAAGGCCGAATAGAATTTACCAATGACATAAAAAGAGCGATAGATTTTAGTGATATAATTTTTATTTGTGTAGGTACCCCACAAAGCGATTCTGGGAAGGCAGATTTATCTCAAGTAGAAGACGTTGCTCGGCAAATTGCAGAGAACCTGGATAACTATAAATTGATTGTTGAGAAGTCCACCGTACCAGTGAACACGCACCAGTGGGTTAAAAAGACGATAAAAAGATATTCTAAAGATAATATTGAGTTTGACGTGTCCTCTAACCCTGAATTTTTAAGGGAGGGTACAGGAGTCTATGATTTCAATAATCCAGATAGAATTGTAGTAGGAGTTGAAAGCGAAAAGGCTAGTACGATATTCAAAGAACTTTATAGATCTTTTACTGAAAAAGGTAGTACTCTATTGATAACCACGCCTGCCGCAGCAGAACTTATAAAACACGCATCTAATTCTTTCCTGGCTATGAAGATTTCCTATATAAATATGATTGCTGAATTATGTGAAAAAGTAGGAATAGATATAAACATGATAGCAGATGGGATCGGATATGACCAAAGAATTGGGAGAGATTTCTTAAATTCAGGTATTGGTTATGGTGGGTCCTGTTTCCCTAAGGATGTTAAAGCATTTATAAAAATAGCTGAAGATCACGGATTGGATTTTGGCCTATTAAAGGAAACCGAGAAGATAAATGCAGATATGCGTAAAAGATTTTTAGAGAAAATTGAAAACGTTCTATGGATGAATAAGGACAAAAACATAACTATATGGGGATTAGCTTTTAAAAAAGGCACTGATGATATAAGGGAGGCACCAGCCATAGACATAGTTCGAGAACTTAATAAAACTGGCGCCAACTTGAGATTATACGATCCACAGGCCAGAGAAAACTTCCAAAAACTGTTCCTTGAAAATAAGAATATAAAATACTTTTCAGATAAATACGAAGCTTTAAAAGATTCTGACGCACTTTTAATCATTACTGAATGGGAAGAATTCAAAAAAATAGATTTAAATAAAGTTAAAGGTCTTATGAGACTGCCTATAATTATTGATGGCAGAAATATCTATGAACCTGAGGTCATGAATGGATTTGAGTATTATAGTATTGGAAGAGAAAAATTTGAAAAATCGGAGATAATGAAATGAAAAAAGTTCTTATCACCGGTGCTGCAGGTTTTATTGGAAGCCACATATGTGATAGATTTATGAATGAAGGATGGTATGTGATTGGAGTAGATAATTTATTAACAGGTAGTCAAAAAAACATAGAACATCTTTCAGAAAATAAAAATTTTAAATTTTTAGAAAAAGATATAACTGATGAATTAAAAATTTCCGATGAAATAGACTTAATTTTACATTTCGCATGCCCAGCAAGCCCTGTTGATTATTTGAATTTTCCAATTGAGACTCTTATGGTTGGTTCTATTGGAACATTCCATATATTAAACCTAGCTAAAGAAAAAAAGGCAAGATATGTCTTTGCATCAACATCAGAGGTTTATGGTGACCCTGAAGTTCACCCGCAACCAGAAAGTTATTGGGGAAACGTTAATCCAAATGGCACTCGTTCGGTTTATGATGAATCTAAAAGATTTTCTGAATCATTATCCATGGCTTACTATCGAAAATATGATCTGGATGTTAGAATATTGAGGATATTCAATACTTATGGGCCTCGTATGAAATTGCTTGACGGAAGAGTGGTACCTAACTTCATCTATCAAGCTTTAAATGGAATGGATTTAACAGTTTATGGTGATGGAAGTCAAACCCGTAGTTTTTGTTATGCGGATGATTTGGTTGAAGGTATTTTTCTTGTCTCTGAGAAGGAAAAGATTGAGCATAGGGTCTTAAATTTAGGCAACCCTGATGAATATAAGATAATTGATTTTGCAGATATCATCATAAAAAAAACCGGTTCAAACTCTAAAATAATTTTCAAGCCATTACCTCTGGATGATCCCAAAATGAGGAAGCCAGATATTACCAAAGCAATGGAAAATCTTCATTGGATACCAAAAATTTCCTTAGATGAAGGAATTCATAAGACCATTGAATTTTTCCATTCACAAATTAATCAGAAGTGAATAATTATGACTTCAGAAGAAGGAGCCAAGTATGATCTTAGCGTTGCATACAGAATTTATCCTAAGGTTTCTAAAGTTCCTCCAGTTTTTAGTGATAATAAATATAAATTATCTGAATTTTGTTTAAAATCATTTAAAAGTAGTTTAGGAGATTTAAAAGCAAAAATTTTTGTTTTATTGGATGGTTGTCCCCCAGAATATGGAGAATTATTTAAAAAATATTTTGAGGATGAGGATCTAGAATTGATAAGACTAGATGCTGTTGGTAATTTAGCAACATTTTCTATTCAAATTAGAATACTTTTGGAGCAGAATTTTTCGAATATCGTTTATTTTGCTGAGGATGATTACTTTTACTTGCCCAATCAATTTAGAGAAATGGTGGAATTTCTAAAAGAGAATGATGATGTGCATTTTGTTTCACCTTATGATCATGTTGATGACTACACTTTGAAGTTACATGATCATCCTAATCAGGTAAAGGCAACAGCATATAGACACTGGAGAACAGCTTCTTCTACTTGTCTTACTTTTTTGACAGATAAGGAGACATTGGAAGAAACAAAAAAGATTTTTGAAACTTACACCAGAGGAAATCATGATGCAAGTATGTGGCTGAGCCTGACCAAATTTAATTTATTTAATCCGATTAAAGTAGTTAAATATCGTAAAGAACATCTTTACACTGAGATCATATTTAAATCATGGCGTTATGGTGTGAAACAATTGCTCTTCGGGAACAGATGGCAGTTATGGGTTCCCTTACCCACTATAGGTATTCATTTAGAGAGTGATTTTTTACCTCAAACTGAGGAATGTATTGAATACATGAAAAATGAGGCTTTAAAAATGGATTTGGAATAATTTTTCTAATGGCAACGTATACTTGTAGTTTTAAGAGAAAGAAACTTGTAAAATTATAAAGTGACTTTTGAAGTTATTGAGGGGTAGGGAAGAAATAATTTTTGAATTAAATATTTTTAAGATAAATTTACTGTCTATTTTAAATAAAACTTTTCACGCATTAGTCTTCCTTCAAATCACCTTATTATCTTAAAAATATCTAAATCTTCCTCTGTAAAAGGTTTTCAAATGCTATAGAACTGCGAAATAATCACTTTCAAAAAAATAATTGTTAAAATA
>PMNN01000217.1 GCA_003161815.1 Methanobacterium sp.
GCTGAAGAAGCAGTTCAATGCGCAAAACACGCAGGTAGAGTAACAATTAAAGCATCAGATATTGAAATGAGTTGTAAATAAAACCTTAAATTTCTCTTCTCTTTTTTATTTTATTTTACTTTTTTTATGCATCTAAATTGCCTCAATAAACAACATTGCAGACTACATGATAAACTATTATAAAATAACTATACTCCAATAAAAACTATCGATTGACACCATTAGTTTAGCATTAAAACCATGAATAAAAATACCTAAGCCGGTATAAAAAAACATTATTACATTTTATAAAACCTTGATCGAAAAGGACATTATTTTTAATTTTTCCTTATATTCACTAATTCTCTTATAATATCATAATCTTCTTCTGTAAATGTTCTTAATGCTAATAGAACTGCGAAATATATTACAGTGGCGATGATAATTTCTATAAATAAATTTAATTTGATGGTTATTATGAATAGAGCCATTACAATACTCGCTAGAGTTGGTTTGATAATTACAGATGGTAATTTGACTTTGCAAAATGATCGTGAAAGAATATAGAAGCATAGAATGAAGACGATTAATTCTGTGATTACAGTTACTACTGCAGCTCCAATGTAACTATAGATGGGTATGAAAATTAAATTCAGGCTGATATTCACAGCCATTGAGATGAATGTTATTTTAAGGAGTAAATTTTGGCGGTTCATTGCTGGTATTATGGTTCCGAAGATATAATTCAGGAAAGTTATGGGAACAGCCCAAATTAAGATTTGAAGTATTAAGATTGATGGCAGGAATTTTGGATAAATAAGTATAATAATTTGAGAGGATAGTAGAGTCACACCTACGGCGATGGGTATTGAGAGTATAGTGAGATACTTAAATGATTTTTTATAGGAGTACTTCAATGAATCTTCAGAAGAGACAAAGAAATTCGAGAAAACGGGGAATATTGCTGTTGAGAAAACACCTGGTAGGAATAGGAAAACCATCATTAAATTGTAAGCTGCACTATAGTAACCCACTTCTACGCTAGTTTTAAGAATTGATAAGAGTACAGTGTCTACCCTGTAAGCGATTAAGGAGAAAATAGTAACTAGACTGAGGGGTAATGCAGCCATAATGGCGGGTCTCCAGAAATTAAAATCAACTTCTATTTTGGGTAAGTGAAACTTCCTTACGTAAAAACTCAAAGCATAAAAGAAAACTATCGCGTTAGATATGAAATATAAGGAAGCGAATGCTAATACGTTCAGTTGATAATAAATAACGGTAATGACACCTATTAGCATCAGGATACTATTCAATATTGCTGCCAATGACTGGAATTCCATTTCTTGATAGGCTTGGAATATTGAATAGAATACTCCGGAGAATGAATTGAATATTACGGATGCAGTTATAATATAAATTACATAAATCTGTTCTTGTGAATAATGGATGATATTAACTGTTAAAAATACAAGAGAAAATGTTATGAAAGCCAATATTATTCTCATTACAGTAGTGTTTGCTACATATTTCTTGGTTAAAGATTTATCTCGGGAAACTTCTCTCACTGTAAGAGTTCCTAGACCAAGATCAGTGAAGACGCCGAAAATAGCGGTTAGTGCTAGTGCGGTTTGTATAATTCCAAATCCTAGAGGTCCTAGGTAATTAGCCATGTAAATGGCGATGAAAAAGCCTATAATGTAAGTTATAATTTGCGATATGAATAATACAGTTGTATTTTTTACTATTCTACGCACAGCACTCATTAGTTTTCTACATCCCTAAAAGCCTAATAAATTTGCAAGATAAAAGAAAAATTTAAAATAAACAAAAATTTCTTATTATTTAAAGTTTCATTTGCTTTGACTAATAAACCATTCAATAGTTTCTCGTAATTCTGATTTAAAGTCATTATGCGGATGGAAGCCAAATAAACTAGCTTCTGAGGCATCTGCCAGGGAATGCATAACATCACCTGGTCTAGGTTCAGCATAAATAGGTTCTATATTTTTCCCGATAATTTCATTTATTATTTCAAACAACTGGTTGATGGTGGTACTTCTTCCCATAGCCACGTTATATACGCCAGTAACGTGAGACTTGCAGGCTTTAATATTGGCTTCAGCAACATGTTTAACATAAATGAAATCACGACTCTGTTCACCATCACCATAAATGATTGGTCTTCTGTTATTCAATATAGCTTGGATGAAATTAGGTATAACTGCAGCATATGCTGAGTTCGGATCCTGCCGAGGTCCGAAAACATTAAAGTAACGCAGTGAAACTGTGGGTAATCCGTAAGATTCAGTGAAAACTTGACAGTATAATTCCCCAGCTACTTTATTAACAGCATAAGGGGATAAAGGATTAATATAAGCCTCTTCACTTAGCGGTAATATATTATTGTCACCATAAACAGCTGCTGATGATGCGAAAACTAATTTTTTTATATGACTATCCCTTGCTGCCATTAAAACTTGTAGAGTGCCATTAACATTGATTTCGTTATATTTAAGTGGATCTAGAATACTCTCAGGAACACTGATTAGAGCTGCATGATGGAATATGTAATCTATATCTTCAAAAATCTTTTTAAGGTTTAAATCGTTAATACTTCCACGGATCAACTCTATATTCCGTTTATTAAATGATTTAATATTCTTTAATTTACCACTGGTTTGATCATCAATTATAGTGACTTCATTATCTTCGATTAAACTTTCTACCAGATGAGATCCGATGAATCCTAGACCACCAGTTACTACTATCTTTTTATCCTTCATATAGAGTCTATCCTAATTTTTTTTTATTATAAATCTTAAAATAATTAAGAATTATAATTTTTAATTTCTATAATTTATATTATTAATCCTAAGTGACATTTATTAATAAATCAAGGTAGCGATAAGGTTGCTGATTATTTGGAAGTTTATAGAGTAAGAATTCTAACTTCTGCCCATTACCAGTTTGTTTCGGCTGGAAAGTCAAGAGAATTTCTTTCTTTTCTTCATTAGATAAATTGAAGCTTTCATTCACCAGAGTTCCATTTTCAAGATATACTATCATTTGATAATTTGTTGGATGACCTTCATGGTTTACCACACCTATTGTAAGATTACTACTTTCCCCCACATTCAAGTTAACAGGATAATTACCTGCATTTCCATTGGGACCTAAAATGTAGAATTCAGTGAATCTTTCACCGGGTGATGGATTAACTATTATGTAGATAACTGCAGCCACAGCTATCACTATGGAGATAATTAGAATATATGACACTATTTTATCAACTTTCATTTAAGCACCCATCTATAATAAGCTTTGAAATTATTATAACTTTTATTTTATGATTAAAAAATTTTATTGAGGATGATACTCAAAAAAACACTAATATCTTTTATTTATCTCTAAATTTGTTATTGCTCATTTTATTCAATATATTTTATCCTTATTTATTAAATGAGGTTATAATATAATGAATAATTCCTTTAATAAGATAACATTTAAATATTTAAATAATTAACTCTAAAAATGGATTAAATAATTATTCAAAAATATTTAAAAATTAAATTGAAATTTTATTTGGGAAATCATATGTATCCGGTCTTCTATTGAAATTTAAGAATTAAATCAGAGATTTTAATTGAATATATAAATGAATAAATTTTTTGAAAACATTTATATATCCAGTTTGATCTATCATGATTATTCATGCTAATGGGTGTTTACTAATGATAAATTATATAGGTTATATAATAGCAATAGCATCTGCAGTAATTGTAGGATTAGCATTAAGACTTCCATTACTTCCAGAAAAGCCTATTAGACAGTCATGGACAATTAGTGTAATATTTCCCACAGCAGTGCTTGCTTTAGGATTTACAGCAATCATATCAGAGCTGGGGTACCCATTAAATGGATATCAGGAATATTTAGTATCGTTAGTGATTGGAGTGCTAACTGCAATATTCTCTAAATTTATACTTGAAAGAATTCTGCCTCGACCAGCACCGGAGAAAGCCGCATGAATGAAATAATTGGAATAATTATAGCAGCTATCATATGCTGGTTCAACTTCGTACTCATAGATACTTGGATGGGTCTTCCGGAAATGCCCGGTGTTAAAGGAGCGGATGTACTTGGACGAGATATTAAAAAAAGAGGAGGAGACCTCGCCGGTGGATTCTTCCAAGGAAACATTGTATGCTCTCCAGATGCTTCAGCAGGAACACTACTCGCATCAATCGCATGTTACACTATAGGCACCCCTGAAGGCGGATTCATAGCAGCATTATTAGTATATTTCGGTAACCGATTATGTGCAGACCCTGGTTACGCCGGTACTACTGGAGCATTAACCATAACCGTTATAATATTCGCAGCATCCTACATTGGAATAACACCCCTCATGTTTATAGTGGGAATGCTTCTAGCCATAGTCACAATTCAAGGACTTCACCATCCTGCATCATCTAAATTACTGGGCAGAATAGCCCAATTAATGGGAAGGTACACTAAATTAACTTAAAAAAAAATTTGATTAGGGGTTTTGATGATTAATGTCAATTGAAATCATAATTGTAGGTATCATAATAATTTTAATGGCATTCAGAACACTTATTGCTCAGGATAGATCCGAGAGAATGTTCTACTTAAATGCCATGAGCTTCGGAATCTCTGCTATTATCGCATTATACATACAGACACCCTTCGGAGCTATAATAGCCATAACTTACTTTGTAACCTCTACCATAAGCTCCAATGTCATCGCCTACTCCATTGGAAGAGTTAAAAATGAAATCATCTTAGATGAATGAAAGGGGAAAACCTTATGAGTTCAATATTAGATCTTATAACCATAACAAATGTCTCAGCAGTAGTGCTTATAATTGGTACAATAGGCGTTATAGCACTACCCAAACCCATTGACAAAGTTATAATGCTATCCATTGTTCAAGGTGGATTTGTAGCCACCATAGTAGCTGCAAAATATTTAGATGTATCCATGGCAGCGGCTATATTTGACCCAATTGCAACAGTTATCTTCTTAATTGCTATAATTAAATTAAATGAAATAAGAGAGAAGAAACAGAAGGAAAAATCCGAGGAGGAAGGAATCCTTGCTTGATATTTACGTATGGTTTTACACTGGTGTTGCACTAGTTATAATAGGAAGTATTGCTACAGTAATAGGACCTGGTGTAAAAGATCCCATAATAAGGACTCTTAACACTGAAATACCAGCCATAGGACTTTCCTTAATATTCCTAACCTATAATAGTACCATTGCACTTTTAACTTACATAGCAGCAACCGTTATCATAACAATGATATTATTAAGAGCAATTGTACGATTAGAGGAAGTGGGGGCGGAACTTTGAAATTAGGAAGAATATGGAATGCATTAGCTAATCCTAAAAGAATACCCCGATTTTACTCAGTAATGCTAGGTATAGTATTAGTAGCAGGTTTCATAGTGCCCATGGCACTTAATGATCATCAGTTATATCCCAGACCAGCACCACAATTACAAAT
>PMNN01000158.1 GCA_003161815.1 Methanobacterium sp.
TTAAAAAATAAATGGATTATTAATAAATATGAAAAAAATAATTTTCTCACTAAAAAAGAACTCTTTTAAAAATTGGGAAGAAGTATTAGACAACCCCAAGCCTATAACGTTAGAAAAATTTCAAACAGGAACAGTAATCATAAATAAAAAAGGAACCTTAAACCCTGAACATCCCCTGGCCCAAGATATAAAAGATGAAGAATTAGACGTCCCCATACTAGCATACTGTATACATCATAAAGAATATGGGGATTATCTACTCGACGCCGGGCTTGACTATTCTTATTACCATGACCCCCTTGGAGGAATTAAAGAACCTCACGCAGATGAATTTATCCAAAAAAAGAACCAAAACATTAGTTTTCACCTTGAAAAAAGGAGAATAGATCTTAAAGGAGTTTTCCTCAGTCATTTACACCCGGATCATATAGCCGGAATCAGGGAACTACCCAAAAACATCCCCTACGTCATGGGTAAAGGTGAATTCAAGGAATATAAACCAGAAATCTACGGAAACTTTCTAAAAAACCTATCAATTATCTACGAAATAGAATTCTCCAGAGCAAATGAAATGCCTCCCCTAGGACCCAGCGTAGATCTTCTAGGTGACGGATCACTCTGGGCAATCTGGACACCAGGACACACCCCCGGACACATGTCATTCCTAGTAAACAGTTTTAATAATCCAGTCCTCCTCACCATGGACGCCTGCTTCATTCATGAAAATTTAGAGAAAGCCGTGGCCCCCAGTAGTTATACGTGGGATGTAGAAAAAGCACAGCAAACCCTAGAGAAAATAATCGATTTTCTAAATAAATATCCACAAGTTAAAGTGCTTTGCGGACATGAATGCAAATATGATTATATAGAACCGAAAATGGAATAAAAAATAAATTTAGGGAGTGAGTATTATATGTTGGATATTGCTTTTAAAGATTTAAAGACTAAGAAAAGCCGGACTGCCATGGTTATTATTGGTGTAATGACATGTGTCCTGCTTATTGGTTTGATAGGTTATATTACTTATGATTTACAGGTCAGTATCCAAGCAAATGCAAATAGTATAGCGGGTAAACTCGTTTTTGAGAAATATGGTACAGGTTATCCTCCCAGTGGTAGTGTTATCCCGGAGAATGTAAGTGATCAGGTGTTGGCTAATAGTGTGGTGAATCCAGATAAAAGCACTGCATTATTAGCAAGTGCACTTCCACTTAACAGTACAACAAGTGTTGGTATAGTTGGTATAACGCAAGGTAAAGAACGAGCCCTTATTAATAATATTAAAGTAAATGGTAAGGATTCTTTACTAGGCGAAAGTAATAATAGTGTTATTTTAGGTTCACAAGCGGCAATAAATTATAATGTCACATTAGGCGACACATTCACTGTTGATAATCATCAACTTAAAGTAATTGGCGTGATGGAAAAGCAGAGTATAGGATCAGCTACCAGCTTAGATAGTGATGTATTCGCATCCCTCCCCTTCGTACAGAATATCTCACAAAGTCCGGGTATAGTTACAGTTGATATTATAACTCCTAATAATGGAGTTTCATTACAGGATGCTAAAAATACTCTGCAGAATTCATTTAATAATTCTTTATATACAACTTACACGCAGCAAGATGCATTACAATTATTAAATGCTAACGAAAGTGTATCTTATTTGTTTTTAGATCTTATCATCGCTATGATATTAATTGTTTCCGCGATTCTGATTATGGTAGTGATGATGATCTCAGTTAAAGAGAAAACTAAGGATATTGGTACCATGAGAGCATTAGGAACTAGTAGAATGAAAATAATGTTACTAATAATCTATGAATCATTAATCATAAGCAGTATAGGTGGAATAATCGGTGCAATACTCATAATTCCTCTTTACAATCTGTTTCTATTACTTGCCGGTTCAACTAGTTTCAGTTATAAGATACCCCTTTCTATATTATTAGAGATAGCGTTAGTTGTATTAGTAATTGGAACGTTCAGCGGATTAATACCAGCCTATCAAGCTACCCGTATCAGTCCCATTGAAGCTTTAAGATACGAATAAAAAAAAGGTTTAAATATAAAATTTTTTATGGAGAGTAATATCATGAGTACTGTTGTATTGGGAAAAGAATTATGGAAAACATATAATATGGGTGAAGGCATTCAAGTACATGCACTGCGAGGCTTAAATATATCAGTCAATAAAAGTGAATTCGTCTCTGTAATGGGGCCCTCAGGCAGTGGGAAATCAACCTTATTAAACATAATCGGATGTTTAGATACACCAACTAAAGGAGAATTATTCTTAGATGGACAAAAAACATCTTCAATGAGTCAAAGTGAATTAACAAAAATAAGAGCTGAGAAGATTGGATTTATTTTCCAAACTTTCAACTTAATACCAGGGCTTACAGTCAGGGATAATGTGGAATTTCCAATGCGAAATTTGAGTGGAACTAAAAAGCTTAATAAATCCGCAAGGATAGAAAGTGCAGAGTCTACATTAGAGAAGGTGGGTTTAGGTGATAGGTTGAATTATTTACCGTCTAAATTATCTGGTGGTGAAAAGCAACGGGTTGCAATTGCCAGGGCGATGGTTAATCATCCTAAATTTATTTTAGCTGATGAACCCACGGGTAATCTGGATACTGAAACCACACAAAACATTATAGAATTATTACACGAAATAAATAATGATGGTTCAACTATAATAATGGTTACGCACGATAAAGACGCCACTAAAAACACAAGACTACTCAGAATAAAAGACGGAATTATCNNAATTAGTGAAAAAAATCGAAAACTCTTCATAATTATCATAATTAGCTATTTTTTATTAAATAATAAAATGGAGGTTTATAATTTGAAATTAAAGCATTTAGATATACGTGCTTATCTTAATAAGAGTCTAGTTATGCAGTTACGATTGTATACTATTCTCTTCATTGTCATGTTTGGCGTAGTTATATACGAGGTATTCTTGGGGAGTATTAGCATTTCCTCAGCGGTTGCGGGATTATTAATTGGTTTTGGTGTAGGTCTTTT
>PMNN01000008.1 GCA_003161815.1 Methanobacterium sp.
TAGTAATTTCACTATAGCTACTATAATACCTAGTGTAAACAGCACTGATCCGGTTAATGGTGCGGTGAATGTGTCCAATACTAAGGTGATTAAAATCACTTTCAATGAACCTATCACGGCGGGCAGTGCCTATAACAATATAAAAGTTATAAACAGCGCCGGAGCAGTGAAAATGATGAACAGCAATATTAATGGTAGTGTTTTGACTTTGACGCCGGTTTCTAATTACCTCACAGGATACGGATACACCATATATATACCAGCGAATGCGGTTAAAGATTCCGCGGGTAATGGGCTGGCTGCAGATTACATTAGTAGTTTCATCATAACTACAACCTAAAAAAGGGGAATATAAAAACTAGAATATTTTCCTTTTTTAAACCCATTTTTTTTATTTATTTTTACTAGTCTGATTGGGATGTATTATTGATAAGATTTTATGGATCTAAAACGTGTTTTGATGTATTTTCAAAAACGTTCGATTTTTTCTGTATACTTTGAAAGCTACTTCTAGATTGTAAAAATCCAGATTTTAACAATATAAATCTCGTTTTTAATCGCAGTTGCTGAAGTGCCGGGTATTCCGCGTCCGAAGAATAAAACCTGTTTGGTCAAATTTAGGATGTTGTCTGGAAGTTGGGAACATTCCATAACTTACAATCCCCTAAACTCTGCGATGGGTATGTACTCTTATGCGGTGAGTAAATGGTTGATAAGGGATAAATGTTAATTTATCTCTCATTGAATCAAATGGAATTATCCAGGAAATTGATCATGAAACATTCGACATTTCCATACACGCATTCATATACGCCTTAAATACTAGAGATGTCACCTTAAATGAGTTATAAACAACTAATGGAATTTTTTTTTAATTGTAATTCTGGTATACATTGGGTGAAACTATTTATAATTAGTATGTGGAGATATGCTATGAAGATCTAAATATTTTTTAATTTTAAAATAAATTCATGTAAAAGGGAGGGGAGAAAATTAATATGATTACATCTAAATATAGTAAAAGATTAAGTTTTCTAGTATTTTGCTTGGCATTTATTTTGACGATGTGTGGAGCTGCTGCTGCAGCGCCGGCAAATTCGACGCACAGTAATTTATCAATCAGCGTAAACCCTACAACAACGCAAGTAAATACAATATCAACATCGAACAATATTAACGCTTCTAAACCACAGATATCCGCTGAAACAACAAAATTGCCTGATCCATCGGTTTATAATTCGAAAGGCCAACTTCAGGGGAGTTTTAGTAAAATCATGGATGCTGTTAACTTTGCACAAAGTAGCAGCCAAAATAATGACACTATAACGCTGGCACCTGGAACCTATGATGAACATGGCTTTACTATTAATAAAAATATGAACTTCAATGTATTAAATAGTAATGGCGTATCCGGCACTGCTACTATTGACGCCCAAGGCAACGGACCCGTATTCACCATCGAACCGGGTTTAACAGTCAATCTAACGGATTTATACATAGAAAACGGGGAAACAGGTTATTATGCTTTTGGTGCTGCTATCTGGAATCATCAGGGTACTTTGAATGTAAAAGACTGTGATTTTGTAGATAACATTGCTACTTCTAATGTAAATGGTTGGGGTGGTGCTATCCAAAATAGTGGCACTTTAAATATAAAAGACAGCTACTTCATAGATAACACTGGATTTTTTGGCGGTGCTATCGAAAATGAAGGTACTTGCATTGTAAAAGGCAGTGAATTCGATGGAAACACAGTAAATTATAACGGTGACGGTGGTGCCATTTGTAACGGGAATTATGGTACTTTAAATGTAACAAACTGCAACTTCGAAGAGAATAATGCAACTGGTGATGGTGGTGCCATCGCCAATTTTGGTAAATGTACTGTAACTGATAGCTACCTCGCAACCAACAAAAAAGCTAACACTGCTAATAATGGTGGTGGCATCTACAACGATAAGGGTACTTTGACTGTAATCGACGACTACTTCGCAGGTCTCGACACTGCTGCTGGTGGTGCAATCTACAATCTAGATGGTACTGTAAATGTAACAGGCGGTAATTTCACAGCTAACAGTGCAACTGGTGCTGGTGGTGCTATTTACAATAACGCCATCGATGCCACTGATAGTGCTGGTTCTTTGAATGTTAACGGCAGTACTTTTACAGGTAACAGTGCTAGTCAGGGCGGTGTGATTTCCAGTATGGGCAATGATTTTAGTAGTTCTTCGAGTGATCAATTTGGTTCTTTGACTGTTAATAACAGTACTTTTAAAGATAACTCTGCAGTAGGTACTGAAAAGAATATTCAATATGAGGGTGGTGCCATCTATAGTAATACGGAACCTTGTACTGTAACAAACAGCATTTTCACAGGTAATACTGTCAGTTATGTGGGTGGTGCTATCTACGATGGTCCTCTTGGACTTTTAACTGTTACAGGTAGTAATTTTACGGATAATAAGGCAGTTGATGATGGTGGAGCTGTCTACAATGATGACGCTACTTTGACTGTGATTGGCAGTATATTTACGGATAATAGTGCTAATCTGTATGAAGGTGGTGCTATCTTCAACTTTGAGGGTTCCTCTAAATCGAAGGTAACAGACAGTACCTTCACTGGTAACACTGCAGGTAGTAGTATGGGTTCTGGTGGTGCTATCGAAAATAATAATGGTATTTTAGCTGTCAATTATAGTACTTTCACGGGTAATAATGCAACTAGTGCTGGTGGTTTTGGTGGTGCTATCGACAGTGAAGATTTTACCACTCTAACTGTTAATAACAGTACTTTCACAGGCAACAATGCTAATGATATGGGTGGTGCTATCCAAAATAGTGGTACTTTGAATATAACTGGCAGCACTTTAACTGGCAACACTGCAAGTGTTGGTGGAGCTATTTACAATGGCGGTACTACTATGGCTAATGTTCATTTCAACCGGATTTTTAACAACACTGTAAATATGGGCGGTGAAGGTATCTATAATACTGGTGGAGAAGTGAATGCAACACTTAACTGGTGGGGATCCAACGGTGATACTAAATTTTGGCTGAGGACAATATTTAACGCGGGAACTGGTAGTGTTACTTTTAATCCGTGGATTGTTTTAACTCTTACTGCTAATCCTAAAAGTGTTTTTACTGGGAGCACTTCCGCTATAACTGCTGATTTATTACACGACAATAAAGGTAAGTATTATAACCCAGCAACCTATGGTGTAGTGCCCTACACGGGATCTGCTGACTTCGCCACCACTATGGGATCCATTCTAAACGTTTTTGGTTTTTTTCCCCATTATACTTGGATTAATTTCGTTAATGGAAAGGTGACTTCGTCTTTATTTGGTCTAGCCTCCAGTGGAGTGGCTACTGTTTCTTCGACTGTGGATGGTTATAAGGTTTCAACACCGGTTACGGTTTC